>QMOR01000027.1 GCA_003648285.1 Bacteroidota bacterium | reverse complement strand
TGTTCTATTAAGCCCAGTCATTTCGAAAGTACCCAACTAAATGCCACAAATCAACACAAAATCAATAATAACCTTCTTCAGCGCCGCAGCAATCGTGCTTGTAATATGGTTTCTCGTACGCCCTGCAACCGATACAGTGACCATCGCTGAAGAGTACCTCCACCCATACCCAAATCTGGTATCTCCCATCCAGCAAAGGAATAGTGGAGAATCAACGAACTATGACGAAGCATTCCGGATGTATGAATTGGGATATCACAGCAAAGCAGAAGACTTTTTTATGAGTCTTGATCAGACCGATGAAGCTGTCCAGTTCTACCGCTCATTAAATGCCCTCCTGGCACATGACTCGGAAGCCGCCGAAAAGGGATTTGCCGACATTCTTGTGCATCCCGAACATCGGTTTTATGAAACTACTCAATGGTATTCTGCTTTGGAGAGTTTATTGAGCGAGAATAGGAGTCAGGCAAATATGATGCTTGAAGTCCTTTCGAATGGAGATTCTGAGTTTGCGGAAAAAGCTCAGAAATTGCTGAATGAACTGAATTAGTACATTATAATTTCATCATCAAACTGCCCTGATTGAGTCAAAATTGCACTTACACGAGGCAAAGGATTCACAAGAGGCCAAACCGCTTTCTTGAAGATTGGTGATTTAATAGCTACATTTGAAATGGCAATTTTTTCATGTCATTAAACACTTCATGTCATTAAACACATTGTGATGCACAACAAGACAGAGACAAGCAGAAGAGTTTTTTTTAAAAAATCCGGAGTACTGGTTGCGGGTTTGGCGGCATCACCGATCATATCACTGGCCGCAAGCGACACTGTACAGCCAGTAGAAGGTTTATATATCATTGGACCACGTGAAGGTTATGCCCCCAAAATAGGAACACTATTGTCCACGATGACCTTTATGAGAGCATGGATTATTGGCAATGTCAAGGATTTGTCCGTGGCTGAATTGGATTTCCAATTTGATGATAAATCAAATTCTATTGGAGCTTTGCTCATGCATTTAGCCGCTGTCGAACGCTTTTTTCAGTTAAATACATTCGATGAGATTGAATGGGGGACCTGGAGCAAGAAAATTAAAAAGGAATGGGATGTGGCCAAAGATCTTGGGGAGCCAGCCAGAAAGCAAATTGTGGGTCATAGTGCAGATTACTACTTGTCTAAGCTCGAAGACTTAAGAGAAGTTACGCAAAGTGAATTTGCGAAACGAGACGATGACTGGCTACTGAAAGAGGGGCCTTTTTTCAAGGATCAGC
Organism: Bacteroidota bacterium; assembly: GCA_003648285.1. Classification (GTDB taxonomy): domain Bacteria; phylum Bacteroidota; class Bacteroidia; order Chitinophagales; family Saprospiraceae; genus B8-G4. The sequence goes on along the minus strand of QMOR01000027.1, from coordinate 13,963 downwards.
CTACGAATAATCATTGTAAATGGTTTCACGCCTGCGAACATGAGTCAAATCACAACGGCCAGATAAGTTTGATAAAAAAGCGCTTTCCCGTCTAATGCGATTGATGGTTTTTTATAGATGCATCGTACCATGTAGATGTAATTTATCCATAGCCACAAAGTAGTTACGACTAATGCTGTAAGTTCTCACAAGTTAAACCTGCAGGGACTTGCTCTGAATGAGTTGAATTCACACAAACTCATCCTCATTGTACAATGGGTCTTTCCTGCGTTTGAGTTCGGGAAGTGCTAATTCCTCATCAGCTTCTTCTCCAGATGGCAATGCCCGATTTCTGTTATCTCGAAACTTTCTCATTTCAAGAGCCGTCTCTTCCAGTTCCCACTTTTCGACCATGCCCCGTGTGCCGGGAAGCCCGAATACACTGAAGTAGTGAATCATAAGACCAACTCCCCATGGTATCATAGGGAAGAAGAACCATACTTCACGACCCTCGTCAAAAGTGGCTATGTTGATTGCCAGGAAAAAGAGTGCTACAGCGACATAAACACCAAGGTGGGTTAGGAAGTCCTTCTTCTTTTTAACACGTTTATGAATTCTGTTGTGAGACTCGCTATTCATTCTATTGCCATTTGACACGGAAAGATAGCTATTCTCTGGCTTTGCCTCAAAGGACTGCTTTTCTTTAATGCTGCTCATGATATTGCATAAATTGGGGCCCGAAAATTCTGTCAGACGTTGCTCTATTGGTATCTTGGGCACGTATGAGACAATGCAGCACATGTGGCAATGAAATTCAAGATAGTGCGACCATCTGTCCATTTTGTGATTCCTCACAAGAGCCCGTGCAGATTATCCGTAAGAAAGTAGCTATTCGTGTCTCAGTTATTAAACTGAAGGAAAACAGCCCAACTGTCGATGAAGCAATGCAACGCCTCACGGCCGGATTAGTGGCTGCCCGCAAACGAAACATCAAGGTGATTAAGATTATCCATGGTTACGGATCGACGGGTGTGGGTGGAGCAATTAAAATCGCATTATTGGGCCGTCTTCAGATGCTTAAAGAAGAAGCACATATTAAAACATTCATCACAGGTGAAGAACACAACACGTTTGCAGGAAGCCGGAATTATTTATTAAATAAATACCCGGAATTAAAAGAAACATGGATCGAAGACCGCGGGAATCCCGGAATTACGTTTATCGAATTATAGCACACCGCATCTCCGAAGGACTCCTTTGGACCAGCACACAGATTATCCCTTATCTACAGATTACAAACTATTCAAATACGCCCGTATAGAGTCTATAAAATCCAGCCCATAAATTCCTTCAGCATGCTCAAGTGCTTTTTGATAGCAAAGGCGGGCAAGTTCAATTTCTCCGAGCTTCTTATGGAGATGGCCGAGATGCATCCATCCATATGCGAAATCGGGATAGATCAAAGTACCCCTGTACAGATAGGCAAGTGCCTCGTCTGGTTTGTCCCAACTTTCGAGGCCATCGGCCATGGAGTCGTATGCACTCGGATTGAGAGGATTGCCGTTAATGAATTTTTCGAAGCACTCGACAGCAGTTTCATGACGTCCGGTCCTGAGGTATGCGTATCCGATATGGTTCCATGCCGGGAAATACTCTGGCGTATTCATGAGAATATCCAATAAAACACTTAGGCCTTCTTCGATTTGATCATTGTCGATCAGCGTATACCCCAACAGGTGATTTGCATATCGATCATCCGGATAGGCGAGAAGGCAATTCTTCAGCAGGATTGTCGCTGAATCCAGATGCCCGTTTACGTAATGCACCAATGCCATGGCAATCCACTGTTCGTAGTAATTGTCGGAGTGTGCTTTTTCGACCTTTTCGGTATTCATGGATGGGTTGCGGAACAATAAAAAGTCCAGCATTGCTGCATATGCTGTACCCAGAGTAAAGTCGGGGTTTTGGCGAAGCAAATCCTTGAACATGACGTCGGCCTCTTCAAGGCGGGTCTGGTGATATAACCATCGCGCCGTCTCAAAATCTTCTAATGCATCTCCGGTCAGAGATAGTACAGGCGTTTCCTGGGCAGTAGAAAAGGCTATGCAACTAAATAACATGGCGAACAACACGCACGTTTTCATAGCATTCAAATTAAGAAATATTAGCCAGATAATCGACTTATCAGTCAGTCTTCTTGTTACTCTTGAGCAAATGCATCATGTAATAAATCCCACTCAGAATTGCCATGAAGATTGTAATGCCAATCTGTTCAGTAGTGCTGAGGTTGGAGAGCAGCCAGACAATGGTAATGATTGCAATCACTGGAACAATATACCCCCCGGGAGCCTTAAACGAATCACTGCCCTCCTTGTCATCACGTCGGAGCTTGACAAGTGAAAATGTCACGCCCAGGTATATAAGTAATATGGATGCACTTGACAAAATGGCTAATTGCTCAAATTCTCCGAGAAGGGCCAGGATACAGGACATCGAACCGTAAACGATAATTGCGATATAGGGAGTGCGGTATTTTGGGTGTACCATGGAGAGTATCTTGGGAGGCATCGTCTCATCTTTTGATGCTCTGAATATGATCCTGGGTATGTTCAATATTTCCCCGGTCAAATTTCCAAACATCGATATGGCTCCACCAATTACGATAAGTGTAAGTCCAAATGGGCCAAAAACAACTCTGCCTACTTCTGCCAACGGAGCTTCCTTGAAATCGGCGAGAGACGTCCCGAGGACACCTTGTGCTGTGATTTGAATTAAAATGTAAAGAAGTAATACAATTGATATTCCCAATAGTATTCCCCGGGGAACGGTTCTATTTGGATTTTTGATCTCGCCGCTGATATTCAGTCCGGTTTCACCTCCCTGAAAAGCAAAGAAGAGGATAAGTGTTACTTCCCCCAAAGTGCGTGCTGAGGGCATCGATGTAATCTCAAGATTCTCCCATGAGATGTCTATCCAGCCAATTAGTACGAGCAATAGTAAAGGGATTAATTTGGCAAACACAGTGAACTTGACCATGTTGATACCGTTTTTTACGCCGCGTACATTAATAAATATCAGACCAGAGAAGATGAGTACAATGCATCCAGATTTAAATAATGCATTATTAAAAACAGGGAATATGAAACCGAGCGTATCGGCCAGTGCATTTGCGACAGCGGCATCAGATGTTACTGCTGAAAATACAAAGAGATTGGCTGTGAGAAATCCCGGGTATTTGCCAAAGGCCGTTTCGATATAGGCATATGATCCTCCGGACTTGGTCACTTTACTGCCGACTTCCGCAAAACAGAGCATGATCATGATAATTAGAAAACCGCATACCAGATAGGCAAGGATGCCAGCCGAGCCCAGTCCGGCGGCTACGATTGCCGGTAATACGAATATACCGGCCCCCACAACAATATTGATAATGTTGGCACTCAGGCCCAATACCCCTATTTCCCGCCTGAGGCCTTCTTGTTCCTGTTGCATGTGTCAGTGTTTGCCTGGTGTAGATGATTTCTGCGATGAAAGATACCAATTTTCAATTCTCAATTAATTCCGTACCTTAATACTCGAAGGAATCACACTTATTTACACAAAGGACACCTATTACACTACACATTGACGGTATGCGATGGATGATACCCCGATCAGAGCACGTGATGGTATCATCCCTCGATAATCTCCAAAGGAGCTTGTCGGTCGTAATGCAAAAATCAAAGTTTAAAACCTAAAATTCATGAAACACCTAACTCACCAATTGACAACTGCTCTATTTATTTTGATGCTAGTTGGATTCAACGCGCGCACTGTAATTGGCCAGGACGATGGCCCACCATCGGAAGGGGATATGATGGCAAAGATGACAAAGATGGCGGCAATTGATGCTCCGAGAGGCCTGATTCTGAATGCCAAGGGCGCCACCAAAGGCTATAAGCTGTTTGCACCGCTTACTTCTGATGTCCATTACCTGATCAATAATAAAGGAGAGGTTGTACATACATGGAAGCTGAAATACGCTACCGGTTCTGCCTACATCATGGATAATGGACATCTGATTGCCACTGGGAGAGACCCTGTGTCTGTCGTATTTGCAGGGGGTGGTCAAAACGGTTATATCTTCGAATATGACTGGGATGGAAATCTTTTGTGGGAGTACAAATACTCAACCGATGCCCACCTGATACATCACGACATCGCTGTGATGCCAAATGGAAATATCCTCTCGATTGCCTGGGAGGCAAAAACAGCTGAAGACGGTATACGAATGGGGCGCAATCCTGATAATACGCCGAAAGCAGGACTTTGGACGGACAGTGTCATTGAGATTGAGCCGGAGAAACCATCAGGAGGTCGCATCGTTTGGGAATGGCATATGTGGGATCATATGATTCAGAATTACGACGAGAGTCTGCCAAATTATGGAGACCCGGCAGAGCATCCGGAGTTGGTTGATATCAATCTGGGCAAACCTCTGAAAGTGATCACCGAGGAAGAATTGGCACAGCGTAAGGCAGTTGGATTTGCGGCTCCTACAGCAACTGTCGATAATAAAGGTTCAGATATGTACCATTGCAATGCTATTCATTATAATGCTGAACTGGATCAAATTGCGATTAGCAGTCCCGGCATGAGCGAGGTCTTTATCATTGATCACAGTACGAATGCTGCTGAGTCTTCAGGACATGCGGGAGGAAAATACAGTCGCGGTGGTGATTTATTGTACAGATGGGGAAACCCTCAGAATTACGGCCGAGGGACGGAAGACGATCAGATCTTGCATGAACAGCACGACGTACAGTGGATTCCCGCTGGTTTCCCAGGTGCGGGCAATTTGACGATTTTTAACAATGTCGCTGGAGGTGGACCCAAGGGCCCGCATTCCGCCGCGATTGAAATCACCCCTCCCATGAATGACGATGGGAGCTATCAGACCCCTGCCACCGGCCCTACAGAAACTGCATGGCAGTACACAGCTCCTGAGCCATCTACCATGTTTGCTCCATTTATATCAAGCGTCGAACGCCTGGCAAATGGCAATTCCATGATCTGTGTTGGGCCTCCCGGACGCTTTTTTGAGGTGACTCCGGAAAATGAAATTGTATGGGAATACTGGTTGCCGTATTACTCAGACCTCCGTCTGCCCGATGGGTCAAGACCCCAGCCAATTGGTCCATTTACATATGCGTCATTTCGGGTGAATCATTATGATGCCAAGCACCCGGCGTTTGAGGGGCGAAAGATGAAGGCGCTAAAGCCGCAGCCTGTAGTGCCTGCAGCACCTGCGCCACCAGGGCATTAAAGTTAAAAGACTATGAAAAGACTACTGCTCACTTTATGCATTACCTCGATTGCAGTTTGTTTTGATACCCTGGCACAGTCAACTACTGATGGCGGAAATGACGTGGCTGACATAAGTTTATCAGAACAGTTTGACGGGCTTGAATGGAGATGCATCGGTCCATACAGAGGTGGTCGCGCAAATGCTATTTCTGGAGTCGTCGGTGACGATCGTACGTATTATGCAGGGTATACCGGTGGTGGCGTCTGGAAAACTGATAACGCTGGCGCTAACTGGTACAATATTTCTGACGGATATTTCGCAGTGGGGTCAATCGGAGATATTGCAGTGAGCACATCCGATCCGAATGTGGTCTTTGTGGGTTCAGGGGAGCATGCCGTGCGTGGTGTGATGACATCCTATGGTGATGGGGTCTATAAATCAACAGATGCTGGCCAATCGTGGGTCAACGTCGGGCTGAAGAATACAAGGCATATTTCCAATGTAATTATTCATCCGGTGGATTACAATACGGTGTATGTCGCAGCGCAGGGTGCTGTGCATGGGCCAAATGAGGATAGGGGCGTTTACAAATCTACAGATGGTGGTGCGACCTGGTTCAAAACGCTTTATATCGACGAGAATACAGGTGTATCAAGCCTGGTGATGGATAAAAATAATCCACGTATTCTGTACGCTGCTACCTGGCAGCACCGCCGGTACCCCTGGATGGTCGAAAGTGGTGGTCCCGGCTCTGCCATATATAAATCCAGTGACGGCGGTGAGACATGGAATAAGGTCACACATGGCCTCCCTGATATGATGGGAAAAATAGGTCTCTCTGTGTCAGCAGCCAATTCCAATAAAGTATTCGCCATTGTGGAGTCTGAAAAATCAGTTTCAGGTTTGTATCGTTCTGATGATGGTGGTATAAACTGGAAATTGTATTCAACAAACCCGTCTATTACATCCCGCTCATGGTATTATATGGAGGTATTTGCCGATCCAAATAATGAGGACCTCGTGTACGTGTTAAATGCCCCTTTGATGCGCTCGAAAGATGGTGGAAAGACGTTTGAAAGTATGCGGGTCGTGCATGGCGATTGCCATGGTTTCTGGATAAATCCTGATGATAGTGACAATATTGCTATGGCAGAAGATGGTGGGGCCACAATTTCTTTTTCTAAAGGAAATACATGGTCAACATTAAATAATCAACCCACTTCTCAGATATACAGAGTCAACGCCGATAGAAGAGTTCCATTTTGGCTATACGGAGGCCAACAAGATAATATGTCCCTGGTCGTGCCTTCAAGGTCAAAGAACTACGGCATTCTGTCATCTGACTGGCACAATGGGCCGGGTTGCGAAAGCGCCATGGTCGCATTTGATGACCCCTATAATCCTCGCGTGATATACGGTGGTTGTTTTAATGGGCGGTTGAGTTTGCTCGATATGCAGACCAAAGAAGGAAAGGACATCATGCCTTACCCGATGACGAATCTTGGCTACGAGGCAAAGGACATGAAATATCGCTTTAACTGGAATGCTCCCTTGATCAATTCTCCTCATGATCCGAAAATCATGTACTACGGCGGGGATGTCTTGTTTAAAAGTGAGAACGGCGGTTTTAAGTGGGAGGTCATTAGTCCTGATCTCACAAGGAATGACACCACTAAGCAAAAACAGGGTGGTGGACCATTTACCAACGAAGGAGCAGGTGGCGAAAATTATAATACGATTTATTATATCGCCGAGTCAACCCTCGAAGAAGGTGTAATCTATACCGGATCGGATTGTGGAATGATGCATGTCACTAAAGATGGGGGCGCAAGTTGGACTGACATTACACCGGCCGGTTTGCCCGAAACGATGATTCATTCAATTGAGGTTTCGCCTCATGATGCGGGCACAGTGTATTTTGCTTCGACACGCTACAAGTTTAATGACTATGCGAATTATTGCTATAAGTCAACGGATTATGGAGCAAGTTGGACAATAATTGGAACGGGTATTCAAGAGGATGATTTTTTTAAAGTGATAAGAGAGGACATTGAAGTCCCGGGGATTTTATACGCAGGTGCAGAAAGGGGATTTTATATTTCTTTTGACGGGGGAAGCTCTTTTGACGCTTTTCAGTTGAATTTGCCAGTCGTGCCCATCACAGATATGATCATCCGGGATAACAGCCTGGCGATATCAACCGCAGGCAGATCGTTTTGGATTCTGGACGACCTTTCAGCAATCCAACAATCGATGGGGAAATTCAATAATGAATCGGTTCAATTGTATAAACCGAAAGAGCATTATCGAATATTTGGCAGCCCGGGTTTCTTTCTGATTACCGAACATGCGTTTGGCGAGAATCCCGCCGACGGTGTGGAACTCAATTATTTTCTGGCTGAAAATGACACGGCAGAGTTGAAATTAGAGATTATAAACTCAGCAGGCGAAGTAATACGTACTGTTGAAGGAACGCACGAGGAAATAGAAAATCGTGTGATGGGAGGACGCGGGAATCTGCGGTCACCGCACACCAGTAAAATGTCGATGAATCGAGGCCTGAATGCCTTTACATGGGATTTTCGTACAGAACCCTTGCTCAAAGTACCCGATGCCTATGTATTTGGTGCAGATTACAGGGGGCACCGTGTGGCGCCGGGCAAGTACTCTGCAAAGATGACATACGGAGACATGGTCTCGGAAGTACGTATCGTGATTAAAGACCCTCCGGGTCTGCAACTTCCGCCAAGTGTATGGGAGGCTCAACAGGCACTCATGCAATCTATTGAGAACCGTATCAATGAAATTCATGAGTCGATCAACACCCTCGTGACAATGCAATCGCAATTGGAGTCCGTCGACACGCAAATCTCATCGGAAGACGGGCTGGAGGATTTAAAGCAGGCAAGGGATGCATTGGCCAAAAAGATTGATAACTGGCAATCGGTGGTCATTGAATTAAGGCAAAAGGGATTCCAGGACGCACTAAATTGGCCGGCAGGAATGAATGCAGAGTACTTCATGTTGCGCAATAATCTCGATACTTATGATCCTGTCATTCCTGAGGGGTATCGGGCGCGGTTTGATGACCTTGAAGAGCAATGGGTGCGGCATCAACAATTATACAATGATATCATGTCCGATGATGTTTCGGCCTTTAATACATTGTATCGAAGTAAGAATTTGCCCGTTTTACCAGCAAGAAAAAAAATCAAACCGTAAGCTTATATAATTGGGCGGATACCATTAACGAGGTTGTTTTTTGCATTGCGGATGAAGGAATAGTGCCTGAACATAGTGCGCTCCGATATTTGATATTAAAACGTGGTTGGTAATGCGCATGTAATTCTGAACATAATCTAATGACCAATAAAGGCCACTCTTCACTCCTCCATATACTCTAAAATCATTCCGATAGCTATCGGCACCATATCCACAGTGCCCGAGGCATCAAACACAAGATCACACTCTGCCTCATACCGCCCCTGGTACCGATGGTAACTCTCCCAGATATGATCGAGATACCACTGTGGCTCAGTATACTGCTCCTTGCGACGTCGTTCAAATTCCTCCCGCGAGATTGTGACGCATATTTTTTTATCGAATAATTTTCGCAAAGGCTCGTGCAAATAAATCAAAAAACCCTCTGCCAAAACCAGGCCGTACTCCTTGCTGCTGTCATATACGTCGAGATAAAATCTGTCAAAATCAATTGATTCAGGGTGCTCCCAATCGATCATGTCGTTGATCATCGGTATTTCCTTCTCGGGGAAAGCATAGTCATCAAGGCTTAATACACTTACGCTACCTTTCTCGAAGTGCGCTGCTATTTGGTGCGCCATTGTCGTTTTGCCCGACCGGCTCATGCCACCGATTCCAATAATCATACTCCCGGATTTATTAATTCTTTGACCAATGTGAACGGATATATTCCGTCGCCTCGCTTAAGCCGAGTGGAAGTGAAGCGGCAGAAGCACGGATATAGAAGTTCTCTTTTTCTCCTTTTTTAAGAAAAACAGGTTGCTCACTTTTTCCCATCTCGACAATACATACCTGTTTGTTATTGATGGTCACGACATTGGAGTGAATCAACCTATGGGCATTCTTGCCAAAATGTTTATTGATCAGGTTTGTCATGACCAGCATAAATCCATCTGCATTCCCTTTTTGCATGACCTGGTAATCGTTTTGCAAACCGAGAATATTCCCGTCGTCATCCACTCCGATAAACAACATGCCGCCTTCGGTATTCAGAAATGCGGAAATCGTTTTGACGATGACATCTTCCAGTACCTTATTGGCTTTTTCTTCCCTGAAATCCCATCTTAATGATGACTTAAATTCAATTCTGTCAGATTCGCCTTTGTCTATGATTACTTGCCAGTTACGTTGTTTCACAGCAATCGGTGCCAGGCGTTTTTTAACGATCTGCAATCTCCAATAAAAGAGCAATCCGCTAGCAAGAAGGATCAAAAAAAGTGCTCCGATCAAATTCATGGGTAGCTTATCCTGAGTCGGTACGAGATCATGTTTTTCGGCAATGTGCTCGAGCTCTTCGAGAGTGATTTTCGCCATCCCGAGTTGCAACAATGTCAGCAATTCTACATTCCCCGCCTTTACAGCCGGACGAATTGGCTCGCTGCGGATGTCGAGATATTTATGGTACCCCTCTGGAAGGGGTGACTCCTTGAATTCTAATGAGGTGTATGGCTCTTCATAGAAAAATCCGGCAATAGACCGGGTGTTCAGGTCATCCATTAGGGCCTTGGTGGTAGGATATTCTTTAAACTGGAGATCGGCATACCTTTCAGTTATAAACTTCCTTGAAATACCAGAAGTCAATACCCCTAGTGGCTCTCCAATTTTATATACAGTCTTTGGGTCCAGGTCATCACGTAAAAAGAGCGCAGTAGTGACACGCATGATATAGTCCCCAAAAAGAAGCGTATCGAGTTGGGTTGGATCGATAAGGAGTCCTGCAATTGCATCTGCTTCACCATTGCTTACCCACTGCACACATTCCTGCATCGTGCCGGCCCTGAACAAGATATGTTTGTCAACTTTTGAAGCCCACAATTCCCACCAGTCAATCAGAATCCCGTGGGACATTCCGTCTGCCTCGACCCTGCAGTATGGGAAGTAGTCTATCTGATGTGCCACTGTGATAGTGTCCGCAAGGAGAGTGGTAACCGAAACAACTACGGACAATAGTGTTGATAAGAGTATGCGGCGTATTATCATGGCGGAAAGGTACAATTATTGATTTCAGAGTCCAGATTTCAGGTTCCTGATTTTTGAAGTATTGTGATACCATGTATTGCGGGCTGTCGTGCGGTTGTGGTGAAGTACTATCTCAGTTTGGGTTCAAATATGAGGATACTTATTCCTTTGATTTCACCAGAATCTAATGGGTTACATGGTCTGTGGCTTCTGAAATTCTTTCAGGAAGTCAAGATCCAGATGTTTGAGACAGTGATTTAAGTATGGCAGCACATTGTAGGCAGCAAGGCACATATCGAAAATAAAAAGGCCCGTCAAAAATGACAGGCCTTTAAAGCTTAAAAGTTATTCAGTAACATCAAACTACTTTGACATCTACTGCATTTAATCCTTTTCTTCCTTCTGATAATTCGAATTCAACTGCATCGCCTTCCTTGATTTCATCAATTAGACCTGACACATGTACGAAGTACTCTTCGTTTGAACCTTCCTCGATAATGAATCCAAAACCTTTGGCGCCATTGAAGAATTTTACTGTTCCTTTACTCATTGTTTATTGTATTAATGTAATTTAATAGGGCGCAAAGGTACACTTATTTTTTGAAATAGAAAAAATAAATGCAAAGTAAAACGCAATGTGCTGTAATTCAATGTGTTGATAGTCGAATTTGAAGGCTAATCAAGCTGGTGCAGCTACGGGACTGCCCATGATCTTCAGTGTACGCAAATGGGACCGCACCGCACCCAGGTAGGATGGATTGTCATAATACGGCAATCCGTACTCTCTGGCAGTCTCCTGTACAATGGGTGCAATTTTTCTATAATGAATGTGACAGACCTTTGGAAAGAGGTGATGTTCGATCTGGAAGTTGAGTCCACCAAACAGGAAGTTGGCCAGGCCGTTTCCTCTTGCAAAATCTGCAGTCGTGTGCATCTGGTGAGCAGCCCATGATCTTTCGATAAATCCATTCTCATCTGGCTCAGGAAACTCAGGCCCATCCACAACATGCGCGAGTTGGAAGACAAAGCTTAACGTCGCTCCTTCGACGGCGTGGAGAAACAGGAAGCCAATCAGAATTTGCCACCATGGCAATTCGATGACTGTGAATGGAATGATCACGAAAAGAACATAATATAGTGCCTTGTACAAAAACAGGCGGTAGTACTCCTTCCGGGGATGGTGATTGATATGACCACCGATATTATAGGCAAAAAACTTCTTGTAGTCTTTCATGAATACCCATGAAAAAGAGCTTAAAGTATACAGGAAAACACCGTAGATATGTTGGTACCGGTGGATCCACCACAGGTCTTGCTTGGGGTTTAATCTCAAAATTGGAATCTGATCGATGTCATCATCATGATCGGGAATATTTGTGTATGTGTGATGCACAATATTATGTGTGATCTTCCACACGTAGTCATTTGCCCCAACAAGGTTAAACAGCAGACCAAGTACTTTATTGACTGTTTTATTTGAAGAATACGCACCATGAATAGCATCGTGGGCGATATTCAATCCAATCAATGCCGTAAAAAAACCGTGTATCCCGGCGATGGCAAAAAGCCACCATGGGCTAAAAATGTTGCTGAGTAGCAAGGCATATGTCAATACAAAACTCGTCAGTATAAAGACCGTCTTTAAAACCATTGCTGAATTGGCGTGACGTGACAGATTGTTCTGCACAAAATAGTCGTTCACACGCTCCTTCACAACGGTATAAAACTCAGAAGACTGTGATTTGTCAAAAGTGATCTTGGTTACCTTGTGTGCGATTTCTTCCATATTTCTAAAGTAATTGAAAGACAGTTTGTGAGGTGAAATCCAGTCGGTTACTTAACATTTGACCGCAAATGTACGTCTTTTTTAACCGGGTAATGCGGTATGAAGTGCTGCAATCAGTGGTTGTCAACGGTATCGCAAAACGAGCAATCTGACATCAACAGGTTTTGAACGCATTCGTTTTATATATCGCAGATAATCAGGTGCTTACACCTTTTCGAAGACCAATCTGTAGTGATCCATGATCTCCTGTTCAAAGCATACTCTGTTTGGACTGACCCTGAAGACTTCGATCTGATGCCTAAAGTCTTTATCAGTCACGTATCTGCCCATAAGTTGCAGGTAGAGCATGTATTTTTTCAATCCAAACTCTCTGAATTTCTTACGCCATTGACCGATCGTCTCGATATAATCCAGACGGCCGCTACTCTGGGAAATAAGCTTGAATTTCGGTTCTGCATTCCTTATGACCATTTCAGGGCCATAGGGGAGCCATGATCCGGGAAATTCTTCCACCATGAGTGCCAGTACATGTGCGGCAGACCCCCTTTCGGCATTTAGGTCAAATTTGTCATAGTCCAGCATGTTTTTGCTAAACGTCATAGTCTGCATATAGTATCGCCCACCGACAGGCAACAAATCGTAAATCGTATCGAAAAAGTTGCGATATACCTCCTCTTGCTTACCGGCCTGCCATTCTTCAACTGAACAAAAATGCTCAAGCCCACCGATACATGTGACCGCGTCAAAAGTGCCAAAGTCATCTGGCTTCACATAACGGCAATCTTTCACGATCACGTTCAATCCGTTATTCTGACATGCAGCAGCCTGCCCCTCCGAGAGCGTCAAGCCAATACTCGAGGCACCTCTATCCTTGATGATATAACTCGAAAAAGGGCCCCAACCACATGCCATGTCGAGTACCTTGCTTCCCTCCTTGATATTGAGACTGTCGGCAATGAATTTGTGCTTTGCTTCCTGAGCTGCCTCAAGCGTCATCGAGAAGTCTCCATCGTACTTCGCTCCACTGTAATCTCCCATCTCTCCTATGCTCAGACGGAATATTTCGTCAATTGTGGTGTACGTAAAATCGAGATCCTTTTGTTCTGCCATGTTGTCTTTCTAACTGATGAAAATGAGATGGGTTGTGTATTTCTTCAACCGTTGAATTGTAAATTCCTTGAACAAGCCGCGAAGTTACAATATATCTGTTACCACCGAAGAGACGCGATTCATCGCGTCTCTTCGGCATCCCGCATCCCGCATCCCAATTTTCACTACATTTGTTTTACAATGTAGAAGAAATGAAAAAATACCTCGGCGAATTCGAAGAACTGGTACTGAGCATGGTAAGCATTCTTAATGATGACGCCTATGGAAATGCGATCGTACAAAAAATTGATGATGCGCTCGGACGGACAGTGAGCCTGAGTGCCGTACATGTCACATTGTATCGTCTGGAGGACAAAGGGCTTGTGAGGTCACACCATGGAGAGGCTACTGCGAAGCGCGGAGGTAGACGAAAAAGGCTGTTTCAGATCACAAATACAGGAAAGAATATGCTTCGGGATATGCAGTCCCAGAGATTGAAAGTCTGGAAATTGCTTCCCACCCTCAAGATTGTGGGGATATGAAAAATGGAGAGAAGGGAGTGGGCCCTCCATCGTGGGCAGTTTCATTTCTACACTGGTTTT
>QMOR01000026.1 GCA_003648285.1 Bacteroidota bacterium | reverse complement strand
TTCGGAATACCCCATTTAGCGACGTTTTCTTTGAGCACCTGGTATCGGTTACGGTTTACCTCATTGACTACCAGCAGAGAATTCTCCCCCAGAAAATTGGCTGTGACCATGGCCTTGCCGCCAGGAGCTCCGCACAAGTCTAGTATCCTGAGGTTGTCATTCGATGGAAAGAGAGTTTCAAGGCCCTGCCAAAGCATCATGGAAGAAGCTTCCATCACATAGTAAGACCCGGCATGGAACTCAGGTTCGAAAATAAATTCAGGCCTTTGATTCAGGTAGTAGCCAAACGGACACCAGGGAACTTGCCTTGCAGATTTGATCAGTGATGCAGGTGATTTGTACTTGTTTGCAAGAAGGCTAACCGGGGGGGCTGCCTCAAGCGCGTCGAAGAAGGCCATCGCCTGATCACCAAGCGTAGCCTGTATATGTCGTATAAATTCAGTAGGTAATATCTTCAATCGATGCGTGCTGCGAAATGATAAAATGATACTTCTTCAAAAGTAATAGATTGAAGACTTTTACGTGCCAATTTTTGCTTCCATATGTTAATGGTATTGATTAAATAAAGGAATATCATTAAATTGGCAATGTTCTTTCTTTTGTCGCAATATCGACATATGGTTAGTTTCGTACGTTGGTATATTTAGAGAATGTTTTATCCTCGTAATGAGTTATCACCAAATTAACGAGCATTGTATTATGTCAAAGTTGATCTTTTTCTTTTGCCTTCTTGGACTTTTTGCCTTCACAACTGATGCCACCGCGCAGAAAAAAGTGCGGATAAAACCTGAAGACAGAGGAGATATCAGCATGGTCAAAATGGAGGTTGGAGACAGAGTATTTCCAAAGTCAATGCTATACCGTGTGCATCGCAAAACAATGACGGTAGTAAAAACCTCCATGGATGTCTCCACGGGTGAGGAGTTTTATATCCCTGTAGAAATTGACATCAATGAATTTGATTATATCACGATTTACAATCGTAAAAGAAAGAGAATAGGGATGCTCATCGGTGGTGTCTCACTGGGTCTCGCCTCGTATTTTGTTGCAGACCAATTATCAAATAAATCGCTGGATCAGCCCTCAATCGAAATTTTGGGACAAGCTCCACAGACTGGATTCATAGAGCCTATTGTAGCCGGGATACTAGGAGGTGGAATAGGAGTGATCCTCGGCGACATCTTGTCTCCATTGCGTATCAATGTCAAAAAAGATCGCAAAGAGGCGTATGAAAAATTGAAGCGCTATAGTTATCGTTAATTCCGGATACTGTGAGCTAGTCCAAAACTTAAAATTCCCCCTAAATTCCAAGCTTGGATAACATAGGCATCCGCCGCACAATCTCATCCACCCTTCGGGATACCGCAGGGTCAACCTCCAATACAGGAGCATGATGAGGCTTGATCCGGGCGTCTATAATAAGCGGCGGATCACATCCCCAATGTTTGTGCCGTTGAGATGCATTGACTCCGTATACATCATGCGACGGATTTGACCGCGTAAATGTCACCCACAGAAAGTTATTTGTCGTTGCACTTGAAAATGTGCTGTCATCGACTACGATGACCAGCGGCACTGAATTGAGATCGAGTGCTCCGAGATGAGCTGCGAGTTCCTCCATTTCATGAGAGGCCGAAGGATAATCGGAAAAAGCTTTTCCCTCGATACAGCAGATGCCGGGCATGACGAGTTTTGCGTTGCCAAAGCCATCTGGTAGACGCAGGTCTGCCGGTACTTCGGTTGCGAGGTCTCTTAAGATGGGTCCACTGGCAGCCATGATAAGCTTCGAGCCGGCATTCAGACCCGTTCCGGAATAATCGAGCGTATCAATCGTCGTGTTTGTCTGGAAGTGCAGATCACGCTTCAGGTCTATGCGTTTCAGAATGTGTTGGATGAAGAGAGGGATATCTCTTGTGCTTAAATTTTGATCATCACCGTGGTCAGCGATCATGAGGTATTTTGTGAGTGACGTCTGTCCCTTGCCCAGGAGAAGGTTGGCCATGGTGAGAATCTCTTCAGGCTTTTTTTCTCTGAATGGCATGTAACGCTCACTGCCGATTGCAAGGAGCAGCGGATGTACACCAGCGGCGTCAACTGCTCGTATCTCGTGGATTCCGGGAAACTCCTCCGGAATAAGAGGACCCACAAGCTCGTGGATCAAGTGGCCAAAGCTCGAATCTTCCTGGGGCGGACGACCCACCACGGTGAATTGCCAGATTGGATTTTTCCGATGATAGACTCGTTCGACTTTCATGACCGGAAAATCGTGTTTGAGACTATAGTAACCCAGGTGATCCCCAAATGGTCCTTCTGGCTTATGAATGTCTTTGAGTATTGTTCCTGTGATCACAAAATCGGCATCGCCTGAAATGACAAATCCATTCTGCATCGCATAGCGGAATCGCCTTCCAGCAAGAAGTCCTGCGAACGTGAGTTCACTCAATCCTTCTGGCAAAGGCATGATTGCAGCAAAAGCATGTGCAGGTGGCCCACCAACGAAGATCGAAGCGCGAAATGGTTTGTCGGTCCGGTTGAATGCCTCGTGATGCACCCCGATCCCTCTGTGTATTTGATAATGAAGACCAATCTCCTCATCATGTATATAGTCGTTGCCACCCATTTGGATGCGGTACATACCGACATTGGAGTGCATCAGATTCGTTTGGTCAGGTGGAAGAGTCAATACCTGTGGTAGTGTAATAAAAGCACCACCGTCATCAGGCCATGAGACGATTTGTGGCAACTGTGAAATAGTCGTTGTTCTAAATCCAGACAGCGAGGAATTTGTTTTTCGGGGAAGAGCCTTAAGTGCCATCAATCCTGTCGCTGCATTTTTAAACGGATGGCGCAGTATCTCTGTGGGATCAGCTTTAAGCTTGATAAGAGCCTGAACGCTCTTTAGTGTGTGGCGAAATATAAATTCTGTGCGTGCATTCGTCCCATAGATGTTTGAGGCTGCCTCGAAAGGCGAGCCCTTGACATTGTTGTAATGTATAGCAGGCCCTCCTGCCAGGTATACACGTCGGTGTAGTTCGGCCATTTCGAGATAAGGGTCGATCTCATCCTCAATGACGATCAGTTGGTTATGCGCATAAAGATCACGCAGACAAGCACGCAGGTTTTGATATCCCATTCAGCACGTTCAAATTCACAGGGACAAAATGTGTCCTGCGGGCCAATATCGAAAGAAGTATTTAAATCGTGAATTAGAAGGTCATTGTATACATTTGTCTTTTACATATATCATCATGACAAGAATCAGGACGCATGCGGCAATATCTTGACTTACTGGGAAAAATTCTCGACGAGGGCGAAGAGAAAACGGATCGCACTGGAACAGGTACGATAAGCCTTTTTGGGAATCAGCTGAGATTTGATTTGCAGGAGGGCTTCCCGATGATCACTACCAAGAAATTGCACCTCAAGTCCATTATTTATGAATTGTTGTGGTTTTTGAAGGGAGACACAAATGTGAAATACCTGCAAGAGCATGGCGTGCGTATCTGGAATGCCTGGGCAGATGAAGAAGGCGAATTGGGCCCAGTGTATGGAAAGCAGTGGCGTAGTTGGGAGAGAGCCGATGGCACGACTGTCGATCAAATCGAAAATGCTGTACATCTCATTAAAACGAATCCGGACTCACGTCGCATCATCGTCAATGCATGGAATGTTGGCGAACTGGACCAGATGGCATTGACACCTTGTCACTGCCTTTTTCAATTTTATGTGGCCGACGGAAAATTGTCATGCCAGTTGTATCAGCGATCTGCGGATGTTTTTCTTGGTGTTCCATTTAATATCGCATCCTACGCATTGTTGACCATGATGATGGCTCAGGTATGCGACCTCAAGCCCGGGATATTTGTGCAGACATTTGGAGATGTACACCTGTATAGCAATCACATCGATCAGGCGCGCCTTCAGATTACTCGAGATCCGAGACCTGGAACAATCGTCAAGATCAATCAGGATGTCCGGTCAATTTTTGATTTTCAATACGAAGATTTTGAAATAATTAACTACAATCCGCACCCACATATCAAGGGAGCTATTGCTGTTTAAAACTTCATTGCAAAAAGCTCTGTAATTAATCTATTTTTGCGGCAAGAACAGAGTGCTTAAAGATACGTTGACTGAGAAAACCCGTTTTGCTATTTAGAGATGCTCTAAATAGAACAAGCTTTGAACTCTCATTGGTTTTGTAGGAGTGAACGTGTATTTTTGCCGATGTTTTAAGGGAATATTAACATATTTGCCGAATTCATATATAAAAGATTTGCACTTAAACACCTCCGAATGTGTTGCAATCCATTGAAAGTTAGAAGTTTATCCATACTTCTGTTATTATTTACGGTGTTCAGCCTCCATGCACAACCAAGTGCTGAAGAAGGAAAAACACTGTTTAGAAACACTTGTGCTGCCTGTCATAATAAAAATATGAAGGCTGATCTTACAGGACCTGCTCTTGGCGGGACTGAAGAAAATTGGGCGGATTATCCACGCGAGGACCTGTACCTGTGGATTCGAAATTCGCAGGGCATGATCGCTGACGGACATCCGAAGGCCATGGAATTGTGGAACAAGTGGAAGCCAGTCGTCATGATTCCTAATCCTGATATGACGGATGAGCAGATTGAGTCGATTATGCTCTATATCGATCAGGAATTCAACAAAGCACCGGATGTTGTCATCACGACTGGAGCTGGGTCTGATGATAAGTCATCCAAAGCATTTTTGTACTGGACCCTATTTGCCATCCTGATCGTAGTGTCTGTTGTACTATGGCGCATCATTGGTAATCTGAATCATATTGCAGCTGTTAATGCAGGAGAGACGCCACCAGAACAAAAAACACTTTTCGAAAAATTTACGTCGAAAGGAGCTGTGAGCTTCCTGATCTTCGTGTTAGTGATTTTGGGATTCTACAATACTGCGATCAATGGGATCGCATTTGGAAGACAGCAGGGATATGCCCCTGAGCAGCCGATAAATTTTTCACACGCTGTACATGCCGGTGAACAGGGCATCGACTGTCAGTACTGTCATGATGGTGCACGAAGAAGCAGGCATTCTGTGATACCTTCTGCAAATACTTGTATGAATTGCCATAGAGCGGTTAAGTCAGGCTCGACATATGGTACGGCTGAAATCACGAAAATTTTCGCTTCGATTGGTTATGATCCATCAACGGATAAGTATATAGAGAATTATAACACACTGAGTGAAGACACGATCAAAACCATATACACAAAGTGGATCGAGGATCAGTATCTGGCCACTTCGGATAAAACAGAGCTGGATAGCCGTGGTAACCTTGAAGTGAAAAACCAGTGGGAAGGCATCAAATCATCACTGACAAACGAATTTAAAAGTGAAATTCCAGGTCCTATAGAATGGGTACGTATACATCATCTGCCCGATCATGTCACATACAATCACTCACAGCACGTAACGGTAGGAAAACTTGAGTGTCAGCAGTGCCATGGCAAAGTAGAGGAGATGGAAGTCCTTCAACAATATGCACCATTGTCAATGGGATGGTGTGTCAATTGCCACAGACAAACTGAAGTCCAGTTTGCAGGAAACGAATACTACGAGGCCTACGGCAGGTATCATGATGAACTTGCCAGCGGCGTACGCGATAAAGTAACAGTAGAAGATATCGGCGGGCTCGAATGCCAAAAGTGCCACTATTAATTCCACGTGACTAGAGTGAAATGAAAGCAGAACAAAACGGAACATGGGTCGGCGATAAGGATCTCACACAGGATCCGGACTTTATGGAGTATAGCCATAAGGAGTTTAATGAGTACCTGCCCCTGGTCGATAGCCTGGGTGACAACAGGAGTATTGAAGTAGGTGCTTCGCGCCGCGACTTTCTGAAATATCTGGGATTTGGTCTCGGAGCAGCGACGATTGCTGCAGGATGTGAGACACCACTCAAACGCGCTATTCCATATGTCATCAAGCCCGATACAATCGTGCCGGGTGTTGCCACTTACTACGCGTCATCGATCGTAAATGGAGGAGACTTTTGTAGTGTCCTGGTGAAAACACGCGAGGGGCGTCCGATCAAGGTAGAAGGAAATGACATGTCTGGTGTCACAAAGGGTGGAACCTCTGCCCGCGCCCAGGCTTTTGTATTGAGTCTGTATGACACAGACAGATTTCGCGGCCCAAAGAAAAAAGAAGGTGATGCATTTGTTGATGCTTCATGGGATGATATAGATGCCGCGGTTAAGGGGAAACTGAATTCAAGAAGTCAGATTCGCATTGTGACAGGAACGGTGATGAGCCCGACCGCACAAAAGTCGATCGACGAATTCACAGCTAAGTATCCAAACGCAAAGGTGATATCATACGATCCAATATCAAGTGCTGCACTATTGCGGGCGAATGGCACTGACTTTGGCATACGCGCCGTACCGGATTATCACTTTGATAAAGCAAAAGTGGTTGTTGGTATTCAGGCAGATTTTCTAGGCACATGGATTAGTCCGATCGAGTACGCCAAGGATTATGTAGAGAATCGCAAGATCAAGGACGCCCACAAACCTGAGATGTCAAGACATTTCCAGATTGAGACTTATATGTCCCTGACAGGCTCTAACGCTGACAATCGCGTACAGGTGAAACCGTCGCAGGTAGGATCCAGCATCGTATATCTCTACAATGCTGTTGCCGCCAAGACAGGTGGATCACGTGTCCGTGGGGGAGATGTGCCTTCCGAAATTGCTAAAGCGCTTGACAAAGTTGCAGAAAACCTGAATGCACATAGAGGAGAGTCGCTAGTTGTTTGCGGAACGAATAATACTGCAGAACAGACGCTTGTAAATGCAATCAATCATTTGCTCGGAAATTACGGGCATACGCTTGATTTTGGTGCTGTTAATTATATGCGCAAGGGAGATGAGTCAGAATTGATCAGTCTCTTGCATGATATGCAGGAGGGTAAGGTCGATGCTGTATTTGTGATGGGTTGTAACCCGGCGTTTGATATGCCATTCGGCAATACGTTTGCGGAAGCGCTTGCAGGTGTGGACTTATCCATTTCGACCGCACTGACAGAAGATGAGACGACGGCGGCTTGTAAATATGCAGCTCCGGCACATCACCTTCTCGAAGCTTGGGGAGATGCCGAGCCGAAAAAGGGGCATTACGGCCTGATTCAACCGACCATAGCACCACTATTTGATTCACGTCAGATGGAGGAAAGCATGTTGGTATGGGCAGGTAGCGAAAATCTGGATGTAGCCAGCGAGCAGCCGTACTACGAATATTTAAAGAAATCATGGGAAGCAGATCTGTTTCCTTCAAGTGGTGAAAGCAGCTTCCGTGCATTTTGGGACAAATGTCTGCACAATGGAGTTTATGAAGTTGCTCCGACACATGCAGAGATCACATTTTCAGGTGATGTCAATGCAGCAGCAGGGAAGGTTTCAGTAGTGAAGGCTTCAGAGCACGAAATCACATTCTTCGAAACTGTGGCTGTGGGATCCGGTAATTCGGCTAATAATCCATGGCTGAATGAGATGCCTGATCCCGTGACACGTTGTGCATGGGGAAATTATCTGGCAGTGCCATTGACATGGAATGGTGTAAATGCATTTGACGGCCTCAATGGTCTTGAAGATGGAGACCTCGCCGATCTGACAATAGGAGAGAATACGGAGCGAGTTCCCGTGATCAAGCAATTTGGTCAAATGCAGGGAACTGTGGCAATCGGTCTCGGATTTGGTCGCACGAAAGGTGGACGTGCAGGAACAGGCGTTGGTGTCAACGTACAGAAATGGCTGACGACTGACGATGAGGGACTGATGCAGTACATCACGAGTGGTGCACAAGTATCGGACAAGCAAGGGAAAGAAGAGTTCTATTCAGCTGTGCAGTACCATCATACGATGGGCGTGAAGGGGATCGATAAAGCGACCCAGGAAGTCATCAATGCTGATGAAGCTGCTACAGTTTTCAATACATATTTTGGTGCAGTAAAGCAGGGCCCTCAGGGATCACTTGTCGAGCGTAGCATCATCAGAAGAGCCAACCTCGCAGACGTAGAGGGGTTTGTTCACGATCTCGTACATGAGCGTGAGCATCACCAGCATCTCAATGATCAGTCGATTTATGCTGGTTATAAGGAATTGTACGAAGAGGGACATCACTGGGGTATGCACATCGACCTCAATGCATGTACAGGTTGTGGCGCATGTGCTGTCGCCTGTATCGCTGAGAATAATGTACCGGTCGTGGGTAAAGAAGAGGTGAGCCGTCATCACGAGATGACGTGGCTACGAATCGACAGATATTACTATGGTGACGTGGAGAATCCCAGCGTCGTTTACCAACCGATGATGTGCCAGCATTGTGATAATGCTCCGTGCGAGAATGTCTGTCCTGTAAATGCGACAAACCACAGTTCGGAAGGTCTGAACCAAATGGCATATAACCGCTGTGTCGGAACGCGTTACTGTGCAAATAACTGCCCTTACAAAGTGCGTCGTTTTAACTGGCTTGACTATACAGCTGCAGACTTGTGGCCGATCAATGAGCGCGGTATTGATGCAGATGCTGATGTGCCATGGGCTGCCGATAATCTCACACGCATGGTTCTCAATCCGGATGTAACGGTACGTGCCAGGGGTGTCATTGAGAAGTGCAGTTTCTGCGTGCAGAGATTGCAGGAGGGCAAACTGAGAGCGAAAACGGAAATGCGTTCGCTGCGAGATGCGGATGTCAAAAGCGCGTGTCAGACGGCATGTCCAACCGGAGCAATCACATTTGGTGATACAAATAATAAGAAAGGTGATTTGAATAAGAAACTGAGCTCACCACTCAACTACATCGTACTTGAAGAAGTAAATACTGATGCGTCTGTCAATTATCAGGCGAGGATCATTAATAAAGACATCGACGCTTAATTGCGTTGGGAATTTTAATATCAGCAAGGTTCGAAAGAGCGAGATAAACGAATACAATTAATGAGCGCTATCACATCTCCAATTCGTGAGCCATTAGTTCAGGGGAATAAGTCCTACCACGATATTACGGTAGACTTGTGCACTCCGACAGAACGCACACCCACAAGAGCCTGGGTGATTGCGTTTATCATAGCAGTGTCTGCCCTGACGTTGGGAATCGTCTGTATTCTGATCACCATATGGGTCGGAATCGGCACCTGGAATCTCAACCGGACGATCGGTTGGGGTTGGGATATCACAAACTTTGTTTGGTGGATCGGTATCGGTCACGCCGGCACCCTGATCTCGGCAATCCTCCTCTTGTTTCGCCAAAAATGGCGGACTGGTGTAAACCGTGCCGCAGAGGCCATGACAATATTCGCGGTAATGTGTGCCGCACTCTTTCCAGCGATTCACGTAGGACGTATCTGGATCGTCTTTTACTTTTTTCCATATCCGAATACACGTGGACCACTATGGCCTAATTTTGATTCACCGCTGCTATGGGACCTTTTTGCAATCAGTACATACTTTATCGTATCGCTTCTCTTCTGGTACACAGGTTTGATTCCTGACTTTGCCACAGTAAGAGATCGCGCAAGAGGGCTGAGACAAAAGATATACAGTTATGTAGCATTTGGATGGACTGGATCTGCCAAGCACTGGCAACGTCACGAATCCCTGTCACTTATCCTTGCAGGACTTGCCACTCCACTCGTACTTTCTGTACACACGATAGTAAGTTTTGACTTTGCAACTTCAGTGATACCCGGATGGCATACCACGATATTCCCTCCATACTTCGTTGCAGGTGCGGTTTTTTCAGGATTCGCCATGGTGCAGACGCTCATGATTATTACCAGGAAGGTTTTAAACCTTCAGGACTATATCACAAGAGCGCACATCGAGTCAATGAACAAGGTGATTCTTGTGACAGGAACGATCGTCGGTGTAGCATATCTCACGGAGTTATTTATTGCCTGGTACTCAGGTTATGTGTATGAGCAGTTTGCTTTTTTCAACAGGGCACTTGGGCCATACTGGTGGGCGTACTTCGGGATGATGACTTGTAATGTGTTGTCACCGCAATTATTCTGGTTTAAGAAAATACGACGCAGTATCACATGGACATTCTTCATGGCGGTATTTGTAAATATCGGGATGTGGTTTGAGCGCTTCGTAATTATTGCCACCACACTAGCCAGAGATTATCTGCCATCGAGCTGGAGTTTCTATGTGCCTTCGATGATAGAGGTGGGTATATTCATAGGTACACTTGGTATCTTCTTTACATTCTTTTTGATTTTTGTTCGTGTTGCACCAGTGGTTGCAATAGCTGAGATCAAGCATATCGTGACGTCTGCAGGAAATCAATATGTTGATGATAACAGAGATCACCACGAAGAACTTGTGGCAGAAACTATTCAAAAAGTCGAACAAGAGTCATGAGCGTAGCAAATAAAAATATCGTTTACGGGCTGTACGACGCGCCAGAGCAATTGCTCTCAGCTGTCAAAGAAGCCAACGCGGATCACCTTGATATCTGGGACGTATTTTCGCCGTTTCCGGTACATGGTCTGGATCCTCTTCTCGGTCTTTCAGAATCAAGACTCCACATCGGTGGATTTATCTTCGGTTTGACCGGTACATTGACAGCGTTTCTTGGGATCACCTGGATATTTACCAGGGACTGGCCGCAGATATTTGGTGGTAAGCCATATTTTTCAATACCGGCATGGATTCCAATCATATTTGAGCTTACCGTATTGTTTTCGGCAATCGGAATGGTTTTGACTTTTTTCATTGTGAATGGACAAGGTCCGGGTGTAAATAACCCAATACTGGATACAAGGATAACTGACGATAAGTTTTGCCTCGCGTTTGACGCAACAGATGAGGACGGCGGTAAGTACCGCGCGTTTTTGGAGAAAACCGGGGCATCAGTGGTTAATGAAAAATCGATCTAATTCGCAGGTATGCAATTGAGAATATTCTACGCAGTCATTTTCACGGTAGTATTAGCAGCCCAGGGTTGCAGTCCTGCCGGAGGTGAAGAACGCGGTCATGAGTTTATGCCGGATATGTCGCACTCTACGGCTTATGAGGCTAATCTGTATGACTACTATTCCTACAATACATGGGGAACGGAAGAGGAGTACAAGGCATTTGTACAACCCCGCGAACCGGTAAATGGTACAATGCCACGTGGTTATGCTGGCGCATATTATCAGGATGACATGGCTGGTGTCATAAACGCCAAGTCTGAGTTTACTGGTGAGTCATCACCAACCGCGATTGCTTATACCGCAAATGGACATGTGCCATATTACTACGATGACACAGAGGAAGAGCGTACAAGAGCAATGGCTGAAATCATTGACAATCCATTTCCGATTACAAACAAAGCGCTTGAGCACGGAAAAGAACTGTATACGATCTATTGTGGTATTTGTCATGGTGTAAAAGCAGATGGTCTGGGCTATCTCGTACGAGAGGCAGATGCTGGCAAAGGCATCACAGCAGGTGTATATCCTGCAGCTCCGGCAAATTTTCAGCTGCCGGATTTCTATACTTCTTCTAATGGAAGATACTATCACGCTATCATGTATGGCAAGAATGTAATGGGCGCCCATGCAGACAAGCTATCTTATGAAGAGCGTTGGGAAGTGATACACTATATCAGAGCACTACAGGCCAAAGAGCAGGGGCTTGTATACAGCGAAGAAGAAAACACATTTACAAATGATATTCCCGGTGCTATGGTAGTGATGGATGAAGAGGAGCACGAAGAAGGTACGGGAATGGATGATGAAGAGCACGGCGGTGATCAGGAAGATCACGGTGGACATTAATAGGTAAAACCGGAAGAAAAGGTCAGGATGAATCAATTCACATTTAAACGCGGATTACGTACTACGTTACTGATCATGATTGCAATCGGACTTGTGAGCATGGTGATGACTTTTATGGGCGATGATCCAATGCACACGCGTTTCTGGTCCAATATTTTGCACAACTCAGTCTTCTTTACCGGTATTGGGTTGCTGGCATTTTTTATGTGGAGTGTCCATATCACGGCCTGGTCGGCCTGGAATGTGGTCTTCAAACGCCTGTGGGAGGCATATGCATTGTTTCTAATCCCGGGCCTCATTCTGATGCTCATCATCGCTGCAGGTATATGGGGAGGTTGGCATAACCTCTATCACTGGGCGGATGCCGAGTCGGTTGCAAACGACAAGATTCTTCAGGGCAAGAGTTCTTTTCTGAACAAGAGCTGGTATACATATGGGACAATCATCGTCATGGGCCTCTGGATCTTCGTACTCCTCAAGTTGAGAGGGCTGTCGAAAAAGGAAGATACTGCCGGAGATATGTCATTTAAAATACACCACAAGAGTCGCATCTGGGCTGCAGCATCTTTGCCACTCATAGGGTTTGGGTCAGCAGTCGTGATTTGGCAATGGGTCATGTCTGTAGATGCACATTGGTATAGTACACTCTTTGCATGGTACAATGCAGCAAGCATGCTTGTGGCCATGTTGGCCGTTACAATCATGATGTCGTATTATCTCAAATCACGTGGATATTTAGGTCTCGTAAATACAGAACATTTGCATGACCTCGGTAAGTACCTGTTCGCATTCTCCATTTTCTGGGCGTACCTCTGGTTCTCACAGTACATGCTGATATGGTATGCGAATATCGGTGAAGAGACAATTTATTTTAAGCACAGACTGGACAATTATCCGGTATTGTTTTATGGCAATGTGATTATCAATTTTGCACTTCCGTTTTTAATTTTAATACGCAATGACTCCAAGCGAAAGTTGGGAATAATGGTCTTTATTTCGATCGTTGTTTTCCTCGGACACTGGTTGGATTTTTTCCTGATGTTAAAGCCGGGGATATTACATACAATGCATGAACTCGCTGCGATGAGTGGTGCGCATATCGCTGGACACGGTGGATTTACCGCGGGATTTAGTCTTCCGGGTTTCCTTGAGTTTGGGACGATGATAGGATTTTTAGGCTTCTTTCTCTACTTCTCGTTTTCAATGTTGACGAGAGCAGGACTGGTGCCAAAGAATGATCCTTATCTGCCCGAAAGTGTACATCATCACGTAGAGTAAAGAAGGTTACTAATGACTGGATTAATAATAATAGCAATACTCATACTTCTCGGAATTGTCGTCGTACAAATCGGGAAAGTCACCGACCTGGCATCGAAGATCAGAGGTGAGGAAGAGATAGAATTAAGAAATAACCGTGCGCAGGGCAGATGGTTGATGGTCTTTATGGTCGTCTTTTTGACATTGTGCTTTTTGACAGCGGCTTATTACAAAAACTGGATGATGGGTTACGGACCGCACGTGTCTGCATCAGCACATGGTGGTGAATTGGACCAACTGTTCGATACGACACTTTGGTTTACAGGTATCGTCTTCGTAATCACGCATATCTTACTGTTCTATTTTGCCTGGAAATACTCAGCTAGAAAAGGACAAAGGGCGTCATTTATGTCGCACAACAACACCCTGGAAATTGTATGGTCATCGATTCCGGCAGTAGTCATGACATTTCTTGTCATAAAAGGATTGGTAGCATGGAATGGTGTCATGGCCGATGTCTCTCCAGATGAAGATGTGATTGAGATAGAAGCGACAGGCTATCAGTTTGCCTGGCATTTGAGATATCCGGGACCCGATGGACTACTCGGTAGCAGAGACTACAAGAAGATTACCGGAGCAAATCCATTAGGACAGGTTTGGTCAGACGACAAAAATCTGGATGATATCCACCCGAGTGAAATCGTTCTACCAGTAAACAAGAAAGTACGCATCCGAATCACATCACGTGATGTTCTGCACAGTTTTTTCCTGCCACATTTTAGGGTAAAAATGGATGCAGTACCGGGGCTTCCGACCTACTTTGTTTTCACACCAATCACGACAACAGAGGATTATCAATTGGGGTTGAGTCAATATCCCGAGTATAATGTACCCTCTGAGCCGAGTGATCCGGAGGGACCGAAGCTTTGGGAAACATATAATTATGAGTTGGCATGTGCCGAGCTATGTGGATCGAGCCATTTTGCAATGCGCCGCGTAGTGAGGATCGTATCTGAAGTAGAGTATGATGCCTGGATCGCATCGCAGAATTCATACTATATGACCAATGTCAGAAATACACGTTACGATACACGTCTGGGAGAGATCTTTGACACAGAGATCACGGAACGTCACGACGAGTTTTTTACGGAGATGGAGAGCCTGCTCGCTACTCCTGAAGGTCAGGACAAAATACTGGCAATGAAGTACACGGAGTTTGAAACAGGCTCCGCGACATTGACCACGCATTCGAAGTATGAATTGAGCAACGCAGCTGAACTCCTCATTAAATATCCGGACGTGCATTTTGAAGTTGGCGGGCACACAGACAATACAGGAGATGCTGATCAAAACCTTGCTCTGTCACAACAGCGCGCAGAAGTCGTTGTTGCCGAATTAGTAAAAAAAGGGATTGACCAATCGAGGTTGAAGGCAGTTGGATATGGACAGACTCGTCCATCCGCTGATAATAATACAGAGAAGGGCAGAGCCCAAAACAGACGGACAGAACTTAAAATCATCGCACAGTAAATATTCCCAGTTTTATGGCACATGCGCATGTAGTAGAAGAAGATGTATTGATCCGCAAACACGGTTTTGAGGATCACTTTCATGAGCATCATGACGGGGACAAATACAGGTCGAATTTTATTACGACCTATATTTTCAGTCAGGATCATAAGATCATTGCCCGGCAATTCCTTATTACGGGAATGTTTTGGGCAATTGTCGGAGCGGGGATGTCTGTGATATTCAGATTGCAGCTTGGTTTTCCAGAAGAGAGCATGGCGTGGTTAAAACCATTGCTTGGACATTGGATCAATATTAATGAAGAGACAGGCATGGGCGCTTTGTCCCAGGAGTTTTATTATTCACTTGTGACAATGCATGGTACCATACTGGTATTCTTTGTGTTGACTGCTGGACTGAGTGGGACATTTAGTAATCTGCTTATTCCACTTCAGCTTGGAGCACGTGATATGGCTTCGCCGTTTCTGAATATGTTGTCATACTGGTTCTTCTTCCTTGCTGGACTGATTCTGTTTTTATCATTATTTCTGAGTACCGGACCATTTTCGGGCGGATGGACGGCGTATCCTCCTCTCAGTGCACTGCCTGAAGCCTCGGCAGGCTCCGGAGCAGGTATGACGATGTGGCTAGTAAGCCTTACGCTTTTTGTTGTTTCTGTTTTGCTTGGCGGTATCAATTATATCACCACAGTCCTAAACCTCCGTACAAAAGGAATGAGCATGTGGCGCATGCCACTGA
>QMOR01000025.1 GCA_003648285.1 Bacteroidota bacterium | reverse complement strand
TCCCGATTACCCCGGCAATGTTTGGTGTTCCCGCTTCAAACTTGAATGGCAATTCGTTGAATTCTGTTTTCTCGAGTGTGACCTCTTTAATCATTTCTCCACCGCCCTGGTAGGGTGGGAGACGGTCAAGCCAGGCTTCTTTGCCGTATAATAAACCAACCCCCGTTGGACCATACATCTTGTGTCCTGAGCTGGCATAGAATTCTACGTCCAATGCCTGCACATCAATTTTCAAATGCGGCGTGGCTTGCGCCCCATCAAGCAAAACCGGAATCCCTTTTGCATGTGCTTTGGCAATGATTTCTTCAACAGGATTGATCGTGCCGAGCGTATTTGAGATATGTACAATTGCGACAATCTTCGTGCGCTCAGTCAGCAAATTGTCCAGATCGTCGAGGATTAATTCACCTCGATCATTGATCGGAATCGCTTTGACAGTTGCACCGGTTTGCTCGCAAGCCATCTGCCATGGGACGATATTGGAGTGATGCTCCATTGCTGTGATGAGCACTTCATCGCCGGGTTTGAGGATGGCGCGTTCAAAACCTGAAGCGACCAGGTTTATACTTTCCGTAGTGCCTTTAGTGAAAATAATTTCGCGCGTGTGAGCGGCGTTCAGGAAGTCTCTTGCGGCTCTGCGGGATGCTTCAAATGCCTCCGTTGCGGCAGCACTAATCGCATAAACTCCACGATGCACATTGGCATGTTCGTATTGATAATAATGGGCGACCGCATCAATGACTACCGAAGGTTTTTGACTTGATGAGGCGCTGTCGAGAAATACGAGTGGCTTTCCATTCATCTCGCGCGACAGGATAGGAAAGTCCTTCCTGACAGCGTCAAGGTCAAATGTCCGGGTGATATTCTTTTCCACCGTTTGCATCAGGAAATTGCCTTTTCTGTGGCATTCTTTATTGAAATCTGAGTAAGTTTTTTCTCCAGGTAAGACTCAAAATATAGGGCGATATCCCTGTTTGGAAAATGATCGATGACATCCTTGAGAAATGCATTTTTCAAGAGTGTTTTTGCAGCATCATCGCTCAATCCCCTCGTTTTAAGGTAGAAAAGTGCGTCCGGATTCAGCTGCCCAATCGTCGCGCCATGACTGCATTTGACATCATCTGCGAATATCTCAAGCTGTGGTTTACTGTCCATGACCGCATCGGGTGAAAGCACGAGAGCGGCATTGTGTTGGTAAGCATTGATTTTCTGCGCATCGGGTCTGACGATGATTTTTCCGTTGAATACACCTCGGCCGCGATCGTGAAGCACACCCTTGATTAGCTCATTGCTCAGACAGTGTGGTTTTGCATGATCAATAAAACTCTGCGTATCCATATGCTGGCTGCCTTGAACTACAAAAAGGCCATAGATATTACTCGTGATATTTTCTGAATCGTGCGAGACATGAATATTGTTTCGCATGAGTTTTCCGCCAAGTTCCGCGATATACACACCATATGTGCTATCACGGTCCTGATGTATCGTGCTCTGGGCGGTATGAAACGCCTCTTTTCCCTCTACTTGCAGTCGGTAATGGTCGAGATGTCCATTTGCACCAACAAAAATCCGACTCGCTGTATTTGTGTAATAGACACCATTATCAGCCTGTGGCAAATAAGATTCTACGATCTCTGCTTTCGCGTTTTTTCCGACGATGATCAATGCATAGGGATGACTTGCAGTCGCCCCGTCTTTTGAATCTGTCGCATAAATCAGGTGAATTGGTTTCGATACCTGGGCATTGTCTGGAATGACAATGCAAACCGGATCTTCATTTATTCCAAGCCCCATTGATTCGAAAATCCCCATCGGGGTATTGCAAATCTTGTCTACAGAACTACTGAGAGTCTCTTTTAGCTCCGGATTGGCCATGGCTACAGACAGACTTCCAGCAAAAAATCCTTCTTGAGATCCACTGCTTACATATGCTGCGGTGTTGTCTTCACCACCATTTGCGACCTTTGTTTTATGTTCGTCGTTTGTGACCAATACACCATTTAAAAAACACAATGTCGTTGCCTCAAATTGGTCGGGAATTGAGCAAGTAAATTCAGATTTTGAAGCACCGTTGTACTCCTCTGCTAAAATAGCTTTGACCGAGGTATACTTCCAATCCTCATCCTTTCGTGTCGGAAAACTGCCTTGATCAAATGATGTTCGCGCATATTCCCGAAGCTTGAGTCCTACGTGACCTGCATGTCCGTTGACATCTTTGACCTTCTGATCTATCTGACTCAGAAACACTTGTTTGATATCTTCTGCGGTATTGTGCATAGATGCTTTACTCTTTTTAAACAGTGGCCGAAGCAACTTCCTCCTTGATCCAATCGTAACCCTTTTCCTCAAGCTTGAGAGCGAGGCTCTTGTCTCCCGATTTTACGATCTGTCCATTGTAGAGGACGTGTACAAAATCGGGTTCGATATAGTTGAGCAGGCGCTGATAATGTGTCACGACGATAAATGCATTGTCGTTGTTCCGCATCGCGTTGACGCCATCCGCTACAATTTTCAGCGCATCGATATCGAGTCCCGAATCAGTCTCATCCAGAATCGCGAGTTTGGGATTTAACACTGCCATCTGAAGAATCTCGTTTTTCTTCTTTTCTCCTCCTGAAAATCCATCATTGAGAGCACGGCTCAGAAACTTTTGATCCATGCCGAGCATTTGCGTTTTACTGCGCAAAAGTTTGAGCATTTCGACTGCTGACAATTCATCTTCTCCACGTCCTTCACGGCCGGCGTTCACGATACTCTTCAGAAAGTGCGCAGTTGATACGCCCGGAATTTCGACGGGATATTGAAATGCGAGAAATATCCCGGCACGGGCTCTCTCATCCACTTCCAGATCCAGCAAATCCTCATTCTTGTACGTAATAGTCCCTGAAGTCACCTCGTATTCATCTTTACCGGCAATCACTTGCGCAAGGGTGCTCTTCCCGCTTCCATTGGGTCCCATAATGGCATGGACCTCTCCTGGTTTTATTTCAAGGTTGATTCCCTTCAATATTGCCATGTCTTCAACAGCAACATGTAGATCTCTAATATTCAGCATAATTATCAATTATCAACTATCAATTCTCAATTATTTACCCCACACTCCCTTCAAGACTTACCGCCAGAAGCTTTTGTGCCTCGACCGCAAACTCCATCGGGAGTTCATTAAAAACATCCTTGCAATATCCGTTCACGATCAGGTTGATTGCATCCTCTTCATTCAGTCCCCGTTGCTTGCAATAAAACATCTGGTCTTCACCAATTTTAGATGTGGTCGCTTCATGTTCTACCTGTGCAGTTTGGTTTTCGATTTCGAGATATGGGAATGTATGTGCACCACACTTATCACCCATGAGGAGTGAGTCACATTGACTGAAGTTGCGTGCATTTTCAGCACGTCGTCCTACTTTTACCAACCCGCGGTATGAGTTGTGACTGCGACCCGCGCTGATACCTTTGGAAATGATCGTGCTACTTGTGTTTTTACCGATATGAATCATTTTGGTGCCGGTATCAGCTTGCTGCATATTGTTCGTCACGGCGATTGAATAAAACTCACCAACAGAACCGTCACCCTTGAGGATGCAACTCGGATACTTCCATGTCACTGCCGAACCTGTTTCGACCTGAGTCCAGCTGATTTTACTGTTCTTACCGCCACACATTCCTCTCTTTGTCACGAAGTTGAATATGCCTCCAACGCCATCCTTGTTTCCGGGATACCAGTTTTGGACTGTCGAATACTTGATATACGCATCGTCCATGGCGATCAACTCTACGACTGCCGCGTGCAACTGATTCTCATCCCGCATAGGTGCTGTGCACCCCTCGAGATAGCTCACATAACTGCTCTCGTCAGCGATGAGCAAAGTGCGCTCGAACTGACCTGTATTTGCTGTGTTGATGCGGAAATACGTCGAAAGCTCCATTGGGCATCTTACCCCTTTAGGGATATAACAGAACGAACCATCGCTAAACACAGCGCTATTGAGCGCCGCGAAGTAATTGTCCGTATAGGGCACAACAGTACCCAGATATTTCTTGATCAACTCAGGATGATCCTGCACTGCTTCACTAAACGAGCAGAAGATGATGCCTTGCTCAGCAAGTGTTTCCTTAAATGTCGTTTTTACAGAGACACTGTCAATGACAGCATCCACGGCAATTCCTGTCACCCCAGTCAATCGTTTTTGCTCGTCGAGGGATATGCCGAGTTTTTCAAACGTCTTCAGCAATTCCGGATCTACTTCATCGAGGCTATCTATCTCCGGGCGCTCTTTTGGCGCTGCGTAATAGATGATATCCTGATAGTCGATCTTGGGATAGTTTACGTTTGGCCATTTCGGCTCGGTCATCGTCAGCCAGTGCCGATACGCCTTGAGCCGCCATTCAAGAAGGAATTCCGGCTCATTTTTCTTGGCAGATATGGCCCGTACGACGTCTTCACTGAGTCCTTTTGGAAAGACATCCATTTCGATGTCGGTGGTGAAACCGTACTTGTATTCACTATTCGTGTGGTCCTCGAGGACCTGCATCGATTCGGCCATGTGATGTTGTTTAGGCCGTAAAGGTAAGCGATTAATCCTGTTTATACAAAAAAGTATAAGTAAAGATTCAGGCTGGGAGGTTTCTGCCAAAGAGGCAATTACTGTTGACTACAACCACCGATTTTAGCTTCAAATTCATTTTGTGTCTTGACCTCGAAACCAGGGTCGAGCCTCACAAAATTGCCCGCACGATATATCACATCGGTGCCGATGCCTCCCACAATGTGCCTGGTAGAACTTATTGACAGAGTAGCCTCATAGCGTTGTACTCCTGTACTGTTTGGATTGCTTGGATCTCCGGTCGGCGTGAGGGCGTATGCCAATGGGCATACGCTAAACAGGGTTGATTTCCATAATCCTCTTCCGAATGTCCCGGCGAATATGAAGCCATCCTCAATCACCATATCGTAGACAGGTACAGCAGGAAGGCCATTCATATATGGAATCCACCCGCTAACGTTGGAGTTGGTGTAGAAAATGCCAATTTCAGTACCGACATAAAGGCCGCCAGCTTGATAAACGATTTTGTGCACAGGGACGTTGGGTAAGTCTTCTGAGAAATTAGTCCAGACGGTATCATCAGGATGTAGAACGTACACTTTTTCCCCTGAGACATAACCGCCAAGAGTGACCCAAACCCGATCCGCATCATTGGGGTCGACCGCTACAGAAGTAATCCTTTTTAAATTAGAGGAAGGCAGATTATAGTTGACATTAACCCACGTTGGTGGTGAACCCGTTATGACATCGGAAGTTTTGTAGATATCGAAATTCTGTGCTGCATAAAGCGTTTCTGTATCATCAACGCCCTGCGTCAGTGCAACTACACTGTTGTCGCCTGGCATGTCAAGTATCAGCGTCCAACATTTATGCCGCAGCTTACCAGACGTGAAAAGGAAGTTTTGGAGCTTGTTGCTAATGGATTGTCCACACAAAAAATTGCTGATCAATTGCATATCAGTTTTAATCCGGTGGAATCACATCGTGAAAATTTACTCACGAAATTTGGGGCACACAATGGAGCTGAGTTAATAAAAATGGCGGCGGAGAGAGGGATGGTTTAATTGTTGATGGCCGTCGATATGTTTACTTGTAGTCCAGTTTTTAATTTAGATAATTATAATCTTTTTAGTCGATAGACCACTTGTTGTGAAAAGCACAAGAATATAAGCTCCCGATGGTAAATTTTGAACATGAATATTCCTGATTGATTGCCCTGAAACGCGATCTTTTGAATAGGTAAGTTTTCCCTGATAATCCCAAATTTCGACACGCCGAATATTACTTTCGCTGCTTATGGTAATTTGATTGGTTGCCGGATTTGGATAGATAGATGTTTCGATAATTTCAGTATAACTTGTTGCAGTGCTTTCCTCTACTTCAATGTAGGATTCTATTGTCACTGTATCGCTACTTGTCTCATTAAAAACGACTAATGAGACGTCATAAATACCAGTGGCAGGGTATGCAACTGTCGGATTTTGCAGGCTGGATGTATCTGGGATACCACCATTAAATGCCCAGCTCCATTTATTTGGAGCCCATTTTGACTTATCGGTAAAATGCACTGAATCGCCCGTGGTGACAAGTAATTGGTCCGCTTTAAACGCTGCGATAACATCGGGTGCCTGATCAAATTCCCAAATGCCCCGACCATAGGAAGCAAAGCGGGCACTTTTCAAAACAGGAATATAATCTACTGACCAATAGGCTTGGGTCGGTAAGTCCTGACCGCCTATGTCATACCATTTACCCTCCCACGTTTTGCATACAAATGCGCCGACCTGTGTGGCCGCAAATAGCAAACTATCATTAGGAACCATAGCAAGGTCAAATACTAAAGTCGAAGGCAAACCCGATGACAACTCATCAAATGATTCTCCATTGTTTTGAGAGACAAATACAGGTGGATTTGAATATCCGCTTCCAGCAATGTAAAGGAGGCCGAGAGTTTGATTTGATGGCTCAATAGAAGCTCCATAAAAGAAATGAGCAGCAGGGCCTTCAAATCCATCTGCCAATGTCCATGTCGCACCGGCGTCAGTTGTATAAAAGAAATCACGCTCAGTGGTGAGCACGTATCGATAATCGTTGTTTACTGGAGAGTAGGCCATTGCAGATATCGTTGCATCCTTCCCATTGCTGAAATCAAACGAGTCCTCTACAGCGGTGATCAACCCAAGATTGTAGGTAAGACGTATTAAATGTGCGCCCGAGTCCAATCTGCCACCAGCGACATAGACTGAAGCCGGGTTATCCGGATCTTCCATAAGCTTTGGCAGCCACTGATATCCGTCACCTTCGAAAGACCAAAACGCTAATCCTCCATTATTATTCGCATCGGGACTGTACATTGCAAATGTGGGATAGACCATCCACACGCTCGCACCGCCATCCCCGGACACGATATTTCCATAGTCTCCACTGATGACCTGATCGTAATCAATCACTGAATCAGCGTCTCCGTCATCTGAAAATTGATACCCCTGGTCCTGACTACCTGCATGGGTGTACTGAGGAGCAAAACGGCATGTATAGCTGGAGTAGTACTGACTGATTCTGAGATTTTGCAGTGAAAGATTCCTAACCGAAACCAAGTTGTCATAAGAGACATATGCACCACCATCAGTATTTATAATCAAAAAGTCATTCCCGTCGGCATCAACAAAGGGATCGAAAGAAGGAATATCAGCGTGGAACTTATCCTCGGGTGAGTCGTAGTACTCTCCCCAACTATTAATGATATTCCACGTCTCACCGTCGTTATCACTTTGATATGCATCAATGCCACCCAGATAAAGCGTACCCATATGGAAAGGTGAAGCTTTAAAACTATTCACTGCGAAAGGGCGAAAACCTAATGTACTTCTATATGCCCAATTTACGCCATCGTCATTCGAAGCAAAGATGTCAGAGCCCCCTTCTGTAGTATACAAAACATATAAATTGTTATCGCCATTATTAGCAGCTCCGGCGAGATATACTCGCTCGGGCTGAGCAGAGTATATAACTCCTCTGACCTCCTTCTCGCCAAAATTATCAATCGAATATATTGTATCATTCGCGAGGACAAAAACGTCGCTATTGCTCCGCGGATCCGTCCACACATCGACAAGGCCTGCCCCAAATGGAAATGAAGTGAGCAATTCAAAATTGTTGGCGTGGTCATAGGAGACGTATAGACTGGACTTACTTGCTGAGACGTCATAATCCCATTCCTGTGCAAGGACATAAATACCGTCTTCCGGGGATATCTTCATGACTGTACGTCGAATATATCCCCATGAGGCAACGCTTTCAAGCCCTTTGGCTGGCCTCCATGTTCCTCCTTCATTATCGGAATACATCATTCCAGGACTTCCCCACATCGCTGAGCCCAGAATCAGCCGGGTCGCAAATCCGTATTTTACCTTTGACAAAAAATGAATGGAAGGAATATTCAGTTGATCATTGAGGCTTTGCCAGTCGTCTGATCCAAGGGTGCTCCTCCATATCTGCCCACCATCGGCTGCGACATAAAGTTGATTTGTCATGCGGTGATAGGCTGTGGCAACTGTACGGCCAGCTTGATTATTGGAGCCTACTTCATTCCACTTACCATAAATTCCCGGAGAATTACTTCCTCTTGAAGGGACATCACTTGCCTTCTTTAAGCTGTAGTCGAAGTCCATTTTACGCCAATTGTCTTCTGGCGCGGAGCTATGGATTTGTTCTATGTATGCGGCGCGTTTGTCATGCTGTTCGTCTTCGTCAACAATGATTGTTTTAATGGGGGGTGGTTGAAAAGGACTCGCTCTTGTATAATAGAAGAGCACAGATAGGGAAGAGACGATAACTAGTGCGAATAATAAAATTTTGGGTAATTGGGATTTTCTCATGTTAAATCATTTGATCATTGTCTAAACCCCAATTAAGATAAAGCAAAGTACTTGACAAGCCAAGAGATAATGAAGATTTATTCAGGAGAGTAATCACTGTATGTCCGATGTTTTGTATCTCAATTAATTGTTAATGTCAGTACTGGTGCTTAATTTAATAGTTGGTAGTTACATGTCCCAATAGTTTGACCGTGATTATCCCTTTTATCAGAATGTCATTTGAGACATTAAGGGAGTCATTTGAATTTATTATCACTTGGATATTTGGATTGACTATGACGCTATAAGCTTCAATACTACCCCCATCTAATTGGGTGTCATAATTATCTGCAAATATTACTTCAGTATTGCTGTCAGGCGCTCCATTGTCCCAACTTCCCGAAGTGTATGTCGTCGTAGGTGGACCGCAGTTTGGACTCAGGCCACCATCAAGAATTGTCCAATTGAAACTGTCAATAATACTCTGACGAGCAGAGTCAGCGCAGTAAACACTTGAGCCAGCATGAAATTGGACATTGCTGAAGAGAGATTGTGTACTCCAACCAATCAATAAACTGTCGTAGTTGGGTAAAGAGAGCTCAGTACCTGAGAACATGAATTGCATATTATTGACCTTGGAGACAATCCAGCCACCAAGGTTTTGATCAAAATTCAATGCGATAGCGAACATTAGAGACATATTTGTTACTTTAGACACATCCCAACTCCTGATGTCTCCGCTAAAATCAGATGCCCGATTGAACATGTTCGACATGTTTATCACCTTGGCTACATTCCAACTGTTCAAGTTGCTATTAAAAACACTTGCCATTTGAAACATTGACCTCATATCACTGACCATAGCAACATTCCATGAGCTAAGGTCCTGATTAAAATTAGATGCCCGATTGAACATGTTCGACATAGTTGTTACTTTACCTACATTCCACGTACTGATATTCCCATCGAAAGTACTGGCCAGATAAAACATGTATGACATGTTTGTGACCTGAGCTACATCCCAGGCAGATAAATTGCTATTAAAATTATTTGCACCAAAGAACATGAATGACATATTTGTCACTTTGCTCACATTCCAATTACTGAGATTGGCGTTGAAGGGAGTAGCTGATTGGAACATTCCTCTCATATTCGTAACATTGGCCACATC
The DNA here is from genome assembly GCA_003648285.1 of Bacteroidota bacterium. GTDB lineage: Bacteria > Bacteroidota > Bacteroidia > Chitinophagales > Saprospiraceae > B8-G4. Next base: position 6,541 of record QMOR01000025.1, on the reverse strand, counting down.
CCAATTGCCCAGATCTTGGTTGAATGTACTTGCGTTGGTAAACATTGAGCTCATGTTAATCACATTAGATACATCCCAGCCACTTATGTCTCCATTAAAAGAAGCTGCACCATAAAACATGAAGGACATATCTGTCACAGCGGCCAGGAAAGGTGTATCGATGGCATTGGACGTCAAGTTAATTGCGCCATAGAAGGCCTTGGACATTCTATTCCAAACAATGGTCCCCCACTGTTCAATCGCCACAATTTTTTGCTTATCGCCGCCATTATTGAAATATATCCCGGCGAAAATCCCTTGAATACCAATTGTGTACGTCCCTGCCACGCCGAAATCGTGCGTGATTTCACCAGTAATACCAAATTCATCAAAAGTACCGTCATTATTCCAATCGACATCGTAGTTGTAACCATTGCCGCCTAGAGTAGGAATCGTAATTGAAGATGAGTCAGATGTTCCGGGATTATTCGTGTTCCATGTGCTCACAAAGGCAGATGAAACCGGAAAACAAGCCAAAATATCTCCTGAAATTGTCCATCCGTAAGTATTGATAAGCGAATTTCTTGCCGAATCTCCTTCGCAGTATATACGCCCCAATGCGCCTAAGCTCAAGTTTGAAACCCCTTGGCTTTCCCATCCAATCAGTGTACTGTCATAATTGGCAGCTGACAAACCGGAGTAACTCAACATAAGAGACATAGATGTGGCTGAGCCTATGTCCCAATCTTTCAAGTTTTGATTAAAGGCGTTTGCCTCAAAGAACATGAACTGTAAACCTGCAACATTGGCCACATCCCAAGCACTTATATTGGCATTAAATGACCTCGCCTTTTCAAACATATTGGACATATTCAATACCTGCCCGACGTCCCAGGCACTTATATCTCCGTTGAATGCAGTTGCCCCTTTGAACATGTACATCATGTCTTCCACATTAGACACGTCCCAAGCACTTAGATCCCCATTAAATGCGCTTGCCAGATGAAACATATCAGACATGTAATTCACGTTGCTTACGTTCCAGGTGCTGATATCTCCGTTAAAGGAAGTAGCATCTAAGAACATATTAATCATATTTGTGACAGTGGACACATCCCAACCGCTTAAGTCTCCGTTGAAGGCATTTGCTCCGATGAACATATTTGCCATATTTGTCACACCTGATAGATCAGGAGAATCACTCGCGTTTGAGGTTAAGTTCTTAGCACCCCAAAATGCATTAGCCATATTTGCCCAGGAAATTCCTCCCCATTGTTCGATTGCCAGAATTTTCTGTTTATCACCACCGTTGTTAAAATTTATCCCTGGGAAGGCTCCTTGTATGCGAATAGTGTAAGTGCCGGCCACTAAGTAATCATGGGTAGCAGACCCGGTAATCCCGAATTGGTCATAGGTTCCATCATTATCCCAATCCACATCATAGTTATATCCACCACCTGCAGTTGGAATAGTTATGGAAGTGGGGCTGGAGACTCCGGGTTTGTCTGTTTTCCACGTTGTAATAAACGGCTGTGTAAATCCGCTGTAAACAACGAAAATGTGTATTGCAAGTACGAGTATTCGGGATTTCAGCATTGAGTGGGAATCTTGTCTAAAAGAGTTTCTTGCCGTAGTAACTGTTGTATTCATATTGTATAATTAACTGCCAATTCTTGTTCCCGATCCCATTTCACTTAGCTTCAATCTTTCGAGTCTCATCGCTTCTGTCCAGGGTTACTGTTGGGTAACTTTGCATGCTTTGTTGTTTGTATGATCCTGGGTCCATACGGATTCCACGTACACCAATGATTTTTTATCTCTGGAAATTTTATTCTCTTGGACATTAAATGCTACACAGTATGCTCACAATAATATCTTTGAGTGCACATGGAACCCAACCATTTGGCTACATATCGCAAATCACAAAATCTCAAGCATCTCGCTGAGCTGTTCAAGCCGTATGAGTTACGGGTCTTCAGAATGTGTATGCATTATCTCAAGCATACGCAGGATAGCGAAGATGCTGTCGTGGATATCTTCCTGGAACTGAAGGACAAGGTCCTGAAATATGACATTCAGAACTTCCCGGCATGGTTGCACACTCTGGTACGGAATCATTGCCTGAAAAAATTGAACGCCAAAGCGCGGATATTACTTCTTGAAGAAAATATTCCGACCCAACTCATGGAATCTACTGACACCACGGATCAGATAGATAGACTATTGGAAGCACTTCCTGAAGCCATCGACGAGCTGGATGAGCGACAACGTTGGTGTATTGTGTTGTTTTACCTGCATGGGAGGTCGTATAAGGAAATCGAGAAATTGAGACACTGTAGTTCCATGGAAGTAAAAAGTGCAATCCAGAATGGAAAAATCAAGTTGAAAAAAATTCTGAAGTATCATGTCGACTGATCCGTTTAATAAATACCAGGACAAACCATCGTATCTCCTCGATGGGGAAAGTGAAGGCGCAAGCCTCGAGAGGATCGATGCGCGCATTCATGAATTATCCGGCAAGAGCTCCGGGAGGAGACGGCTGAAATGGATGGCTATGGCTGCCATGATTCTTGTCGTCTTGTTTGCAGGGCGGTACGGATTGTTTGGAGACCGATCAGGTAGTGAGTTGGTGAGCTCTTACTATGAGGTATACCCAAATTATCAAACCAATATCACGCGAGGCATTGTTGCGGATGCTCAGTTGGCCGATGCCTATCAGGCGTATGACGAAGGCGCATTTGATCTGGCGACACAAGCTTTTAAGGCACAGTCGATACTCTCGGCAGTCGATGGGCTTTATTATGCAATTGCATTGCAAGGGCTTTCAGAATGGGAAACCTCACTTCAACTCTTATACCGTATACGCAATGAGTTGCCCGATGAATACGTGGCAGCAGGGGAGTGGTATCTCGTACTTGCGTTAGTAGCTCAAGAAAGGTATGAAGAAGCTTCACCTATTCTCGAAGCAATTGCATCAGGAAAATCAGAGTTCTCAGGGAAGGCGGTTGACTTGCTCAACGACATTCAATGACGGCGGTTGACTTACTTAATGACATTCAATGACGGCGGTTGATTTACTTAATGACATTCAATGACGGCGGTTGATTTACTTAATGACATTCAATGACGGCGCCAATAAATTAGTCCTCCAAGTCCCAGTAATAATCCCGGAATCCAAAGCCATGCCCATGAGCACAATCCAGCATTATACGTGACGGGATGCCCATAGTACACCCAATTGGCCCAATAGTACGGGTGTTGTGCCGGTGCAGGGGCAGCGTCCAGATAGGCAAGCTTGGCTCGACGAAGGCTTTCTGAGCTGTTTATTCCTTCCGTTAGCGCTTCATAATAATGCTGAAAAATACCGGCAGATTCACGGTCACTGACTGACCACAATGAAGAAATGACGTTAGGTGTTCCTGCGAAAGCGAACCCATAGGCCAGTCCAATATTACCTTCTGCCGAGTGTTTGCCAGACGCGGAGTGACATGAGCTTAAAACCACAAGTTGGGCTGATGATTTCATGGACAGTAAATCATTGATATATAGCGTATCGTGTCCGTCACCAAGGAGTAGAAAGATGCTATCGAGATTTGTAGCGTGTGTGTAGGAGTGACCAGCAAAGTGGAGTAGGTCTGTATGCTTGAGTAAATCCAATAATTCCTGCGAGTTAGGGTGCCCTACATAGTATTTGCCTGACATGATTTCACTTCCTGCCTGGATTTCAGATGTATTGTATTGCAGTGAGTTGTCCGCATAATCAGGTGCGATAAAGGCAGAATTATGCAGAGTCATATCAGCATTCCATGTTGCAATACCAAATGTCCCGGATGGTATCAGTGTTACAGTAAAGTCCTGAAGCAGATATGTAGAAGGTATCTCTTCAAAGGTCAACTTGTCAACACTTCCCGGGATTAAAATATCAAAAGGAATATTATCAAGAATTCCTGCCGACGAAACATACAACTTGCCAGGAGATAAGAGATCTGCGTATTGGCCTAGAATCAAGCCGGACAGGGCATGGGCATGTGCGACAAATGACCAGTCCCTGGACTCTATGTCTCTGAGCAATTCAACGCGATGAAAATCAATACTATCTGCGTTGCCGGGACTATTTTGAACAGCAATTGTATCCGCTGTGATAAGGATAGTCCCGTATGTACTACTACTTAAGGGGAAGTAGTGGAGCCATATAACATTTTCAGACTTGCAAAATGTCTGAAGGTCATCTAAAGATGCGACTGAATATTGATATAGAAATCGAAAGTACTCCGGATATTCCTTCTTTAATTGCTCAACCAAAACATCGACCAACCTGTTCAAAGAGTCTTTCTTTGTATCGTAACCGCGAGCGTATATTCCTGGAAGTTGTTCTTTTAAACTACTGATTTGTTGAAGTACGGGGTTCCGGTCAATACTGTCCTTACGGCTCGAACTCATGTATTGTCCGAGCAGGTCCCAGTTTCTGGATTTTTCTATAAATTCAAATGTGCGCACCAGAATGTCAATGTCCTGACCGTGTTGATATAATTCCATCCCCGTTCTAATTGCGTTGATATAGTAGTCATTTGCAGTGACGATCAATCGTTTGCGCGATGCGCCATTGAGAAGTTCTGATCGAATGGATTCAATGAGAGAGTCCCCTGTGGTAAATGTTTCTAACGAAGCCTGAAGGAATTTTAAATCCCGTGATAATTCATATTTTTCAAAAAGGAGATAGGCTTTGTTCTCATAGAGTCCCACATCTGAAAAATCAATATTCCCCACCTCCCGTAACGTGGGAAGGTCCAATATATTTTTACTCTGAAACGCCTGATAGTTGACCTTAATCGCTAGTTGCGAAAATTTCAACGCCCCGTCAATATCTCCCTTTTCACGAAGGAGTAGAGCGTAATTATTGTAGGCGTTGCGCAAGGATGCGTGACTGGAATCAAAGAGTGACACGCCCCGGTTGATTACATCGAGCTGAGCTTCTTCAATTTCATTTGCCGAATAGTAGTCCGGAAATACACTCTTGCACGAAGCGATTTCAGACATTCCGGCTACGATGCCACTGTAATCTTTAAGTTCTTCCCTGATATTTAAAGATTCCTGAAACGCCTTCAACGCATTTTGTCGATCTCCTGTATTCCGATAAGCGATACCAAGGTTGAGGTGAATGTTTGCCGTCATGGGGTGGGCCCTGCCAACAGAACCGAGACATATCGCCAAAGCTTTTTCTTGTATTTCAATTTGCTCTGATTTATTCCCAAGTATCCCATACGCCTGACCTATATTATTGCTGATGACTCCGATGTAATAGTGCTCTTCACCGATGAGTTGAGTGAAGATTTCCAGAGCCCTGATATAGTTGGACAATGCACCTCCCGGATCATTCTGCCCGTCCAGTATTGCTCCAAGATTATTGTGCGCAACTGCCAACTCTTCGTCTGCCTTTTCCGGAGGAACCAGTGCAATGACTCCAAGATAGTTTGTCTTTGCCTCATCGATCCTGCCTTGTGCGTGATATGCTCCCGCAGAATAATTGTAAGCCTTGCATAGCTGTAATGTGTCAAGAGGGATATCTGACTGAATTTGCTCAATGCAGGCTTCCCACGCAGGCAATGGATCATCCGGAATACCCGACTGAACGAAGTAAAATGTGAACTCGAAAGCGGAAGTGGCAGAGATATCTGATAGATCTTCGGACAGAATCCGATAGCATGAGTCTCTGTAAACCTGATCAAGGCCCTCTGCTTTATGAATAAACCCACGATACAGGGAATCTCTGGTGATCAGTTGCTGCTGGTACTTCTCGAAGAGTGTGTCCATCAAAGTGTCCTGTGCAGAAGTTATTGAACCAACAAAGATGAACAGCAGTAACAGAAAATAGCGAATCAGAATGCACATAGCAGGCTTAACTACCGCCGCATTATGATGAATCGTGGTATGTTCCTTTTGACAAGTCATATCAATAGTCCGGAAACATACATTGTCAACGTTTGGTTTTTATTTCTGAACTTTGAGCGTACGTCCCGCATGAACCGAAATTATCAATTATCAACTATCAATTGTCAATTAATATGTATTGCATCGTCGAAATCACAAAGTACCCACTCACTCCGGACTATGAAGCACCGATCAAAGATTTTATTGTCCGATTGAACACACATGATGGACTCGATATCACATCAGGAGAGACGAGCACAGTAGTACGTGGAGACTATGATCTGGTGATGTCTGTGCTCAAGGATGAGATTAAGGTCTCGTTCGAGTCTGGCGTTCGGACGGCGTTCGTGCTGAAGGTTTTGAGTACAGAAGGGACCTGAGCGACTTAACCATCCTGAAAGCGAGGGCAAATAGATTTTACATTTGCGCGTCCGTAGCACGAGGCAAAGGCGGACATTGGCACGGACGAAATAAATCCGTGTCCAAAGGACTCCTTCGGAGAAAATCCCTCCAATCCGTCCAACCCGTGTTCTATTAAATCTTAAATTATAATACCTCAATCAGTCACAAACTGATACCCAACACCCTTAAGCGTCATAATCTTAATCGCAGGATCTTTCTTCAAATACTTCCT
>QMOR01000024.1 GCA_003648285.1 Bacteroidota bacterium | reverse complement strand
GCAATCGGCAGAAAGCCGTATACCGACAATCTCGGTCTGGACAAGGCCGGCGTGGCACTCGATGAGATGGGGCGCGTGAATGTAGACGCACATCAGCAGACAAATGTTGATGGGATCTACGCGATCGGCGATGTCGTACGAGGTGCGATGCTGGCACATAAAGCCGAGGAAGAAGGCGTCTACGTCGCGGAGCACATGGCAGGCCAGAAACCACACATCGACTACAATCTGATTCCACTGGTCGTTTACACGTGGCCCGAAGTGGCTGCTGTCGGAAAGACAGAAGCCGAGCTTAAGGAAGCAGAGATTCCGTACAAATCAGGCAAGTTTCCGATCAAGGCACTCGGCCGTGCCCGCGCCAGCGGAGACGTCCTTGGCATGGTCAAGATCCTTTCGCATAAAGAAACGGATGAAGTGCTTGGGGTACACATCGTAAGCGCCAGGGCTGCAGATATGATCATGGAGGCGGTTACGGCAATGGAGTACCGCGCATCAGCGGAGGATATCGCACGTATCTGTCATCCGCATCCGTCGTATACCGAGGCGATCAAGGAGGCGGCGCTCGGAGCTACAGAGGGCAGGCCTTTGCATCTCTGATTTCTCGTATTCTGGTTGATTTCCTTAAGGATGTCAGTATATAGTATTACTATTAGTAGAGTCTAGTCAGTCTAATATATGACTTGCGTATTGCTAATGTCATACTAAAGACTTACTTTTGTTTCGTTAGATCTGACTAAACTCATGAGGTATGAATATCAAGAAACTGCAAATAGAGCAACTCGAGTCAAAAATCGAAGTTTTCGCACCAACCACTAAAATCGCTATTCCTCCAACCGGATGGATAAAAGCAATTCGATTGGCGTTGGGAATGTCAATGCAACAACTGGCCGATCGTCTTTCTATTACCAGGCAGAGCGTACAAGCGATGGAACTAAGGGAAAAAGAAGGTGCGATTTCCCTGAAATCATTACGTGAAGCGGCACGTGCTTTGGACATGGATCTTGTCTATGGTTTTGTGCCCAAAGACGGATCATTAGATGATTTGATTGAACGTAAGGCAAGGCTATTGGCGACCCAAATTGTCAACAGAAGCTCCAACTCCATGAAGCTTGAAGATCAGGAAAATTCTGAAAGGAGGATAAAAAAGGCAATTGAAGAGCGGACGACATTGCTTAAACATGAAATGCCGAAAGTACTATGGGATTTGACTTAAAGTACATCGACGGACAAACCCCGCTGGATGAGGATGAAAAGGAAGGATTGCTCATTCCTACAATAGCCACAAGGGCAGAACTGGATGAGTTTGAGCAGCAAAATATTGAAGACGCCATCCAATGGGCGCTTTTGCGGCCTCTAAACGTGGATAAAATATTTACAGAGCAGTTTATCCAAAACCTCCATGTTCAGATGTATGGAAATGTATGGGATTGGGCAGGCAGTTTTAGAAGAACAAACAAGAATCTCGGTGTGGATAAATGGCTTATCCCGACATCGTTAAAGGCATTATTGGACGATGCCAAATACTGGGTAAAAAATCAAACATATGCATCAGATGAAATTGCAATACGATTCAAGCACAAGCTCGTATGTATACATTGTTTTCCGAATGGCAACGGAAGGCATAGTCGTCTAATGGCTGATATTATTGCAGATAAAATTTATAAGCTTCCTGTCTATTCTTGGGGCGCCAATAATCTGGTCCAAGAAAGTGAGACCAGGACCAAATACATCACGGCAGTAAAGGAAGCTGATAAGAATAACTATGAGCCTTTATTGTTGTTCGCTAGGTCGTAATCCACGTTGTAAAAATATCGTCAGCGCCTGAGTACAATGTTTGTTTCACGGCTTTCCTTTTATTGGTTTCAAGAGCATAATCAAAAAGGCAATTGGGAGGAGAAAGAATAAAAAGCTGAGTATGTAGCTTACGGAGTTAATCTTTTCAACGAACATATGGTCAAACCTCTTGACGTACATTAACTTTGTTGTCCTTCCTACTGTGAATGTGTTTGTCGCGCATTGATTACTCGATATCAATATGGAGTAATTTCTATCCTCAAACTCGACAAGAATTCTATTATTCCTGCGGCCACATAGATTGGGGATACCAATGACTTTAACCATCACAATAACACCCTCAGACTGCGATACCTTATGTTCGATGTAATTATCATGAAAGTTATCCTGGGCCAGGAAACCAAAAACAAGAAATCCTATTAGGTACAAAAGCCTCATTTTACAATGGGAAATATCCCTTATCTAGTGAACTCTTCGCAGATTAATATAGAGAAAAGGGTTTCTTTCTGATCGTGGATTGCTGCTTTTGCCTGATATCTTCTTTGGCAAGTGGCAGAATAATGGATTTGAACATCTACAAATCCTTTTCTATCTCATCAATAGCTGAATCAAAATCACTAGCCTGCTCAGGATTATTTTTATACTCCTCAAGACGCTCTCTTACCTCATTTTTTTGCCAGTCCGGGATATCTATCTGTTCCTGGTCAATACCCTTGTATTTATTTTTGAGCTCGATCCATTCAGAAATCGGAATAAATACGCCCGTGGTTTTGCCTTTGCTATCTGAAATATATTGCAAGTTCATAGTCATGCCAATTTTTGTAGAGTAGAAGCCTTAAGCTAAGCAGAAATTTAGATTCTCTCAAGAACAACAACAATCTCCCCCTTCACCTTCGAAGGATTCTCGGCAAAAAACTGCAACAATTCCACCGCAGTCCCACGATGCACCGATTCATGCATCTTGCTAATCTCACGTACCACAGCGATCATGCGACCCGGAGCGAGATATTGATCAGCTTCTTTCAAAAACTTGAGGAGCCTGTGCGGCGATTCGTATAGCACCACGGTCTCAATATCCTTTGCAATCAACTCCCATCTTGTCTTTCGCCCCTTTTTATGTGGGAGAAACCCTTCATAATGAAACCGCTCCATCGGGAAACCGGACATCACAACAGCCGGTATCAACGCAGTAGCACCGGGCAAACATGAAACTGTGATCCCAGCCTCATGACAAGCACGCACCAAGAGAAAGGCAGGATCCGAAATACCCGGCGTACCAGCATCCGACACCATGGCCACAGACATACCCGACGACAGATCTTCAATGACCTGAGCGGTAATGCGATGCTCATTATGTGTATGAAAAGACCTGAGTTTGTTCTCGACAGAGTGATGCTTAAGGAGCTTACCGGAAGTACGCGTGTCTTCAGCCAGAATATAATCCACCTCCTTGAGGACGGTCAACGCCCGAAGCGTGATATCATCCAGGTTGCCGATCGGCGTTGGTACAAGAAATAGCACTGACAATTGAAAATTTATATTTTTCCAATCCAAAGGATCCCTTCGGGAAGAAACCCTTCAGAAATAATTCAAAATTCAAAACCCAAAATTCTCCGAAGGAGTCCTTTCCCAAAGGGATCCCTTCGGGATGGACAAAATTCCAAACCCCTCAGTCAAGGGGAGTTACTTCATACTGATAAGATTCCATGATCACATTAGCGAGTAGCTTTTTACAAGCGGTTTCCACCTGTTTTTTCGCAGCAGATTTATTATCCGCGTCGATGACAAGCTCGATGTGCTTGCCGATGCGCACAGTATCGATTCCGTTGATATTCAGGTTGTGCATGTTCTTTGCGACGGTCTTGCCCTGGGGATCGAGAAGCTCCTTGTTTGGCATGACATCTATAGAGGCTTTGAATTTCATATCAGTAGACTTTGACGAGTTTGTTAATAAATCCGAAGACCACATAGACAAAAATCATGAGAATGATTGCCGCTGCACCTGTCGAGAGCACTAAGAGTGCAAAAATGCTGAGCAATAGGCCTAGAATGATTTTCCCATTAGGTCTGTTAAAGCCCTTAAAACTCCACAAACGCAAATCTGAGAGCATAAGGAGCGGCAAAAGTACAACAAGCACAAAGAAAAAGACATTGTTGCAGCTCAAATATTCTGCCCACTCGTGGTCAGTCGCAACAATGAGCAGAATACCAAAAATGGCTACACCCGAGCTTGGAGACGGCAGACCGTAAAAAAACGCATGATCACGGTCGTCAAGATTGAATTTTGCAAGACGCCATGCCGTTGCAGCAGCGATCAGAAATGCCGGCAGAATCGCCCAAAGCGGCAGTCCGTCCTGACAATCCATCATCAGCCAGGCCAGAATACAGGAGGGTAAAACGCCAAATGAGACCATGTCTGCCAGCGAGTCGAGTTGTCCACCCATGTCTGAGGAGACATTCAGACTGCGGGCGACAAATCCGTCCAGCACATCCAGGATCAGGCACAAAGCAGCACATACCAGCACCCACAGGGTCATTCCATTAAACAAAAGAAGGATTGCCGCGCTCCCTGTAAAGAGATTGGCCAGTGTAAACAGATTCGGGATGTGTTGCTTCACGGTGTAAAAGTAGCGAAGAATGACGGCTTTGGAATATAGATGTGGTCGTTTGCCAACGTCTTCTTTTTAATTGCTGTCTTTGAAAGAAATGACAATATCTGACGAATTATGATTAACACAACCTTAACCACGGTTATATAGTTGAAGAAGGTACTTTTGCAAGACCATAATCGTTTATTCTAAGGAATTACGCATATGTATAAACATCCACAGTTCTTGAAGGCATTTTGGGTTGCAATCAATCTGACTCTGAGCGGGTTTATGATTGCGCAACCTGTGAATGACAATTGCCTCAGTGCGACGCATATCGCTTCTGCGCTTGACTATTGTTCGGACAATGGAGAGTTTACCATTGTCGGAGCAACAGAATCGTCCCACGCTCCGACTATCACGTGTTTTCCATCCAGTACGACCGACGTATGGTTTACGTTTTTTGCCGCTACACCTGCTGTTGCCATTCAGGTCAATGGTGCCGATGCAGGAAATGGAGGCACATTAAACCAGCCATCATTGGCCCTCATGGAAGGGAGCTGTGCAGGTGGATTTACGATACTGGGATGTGGCTCTGATGCTGTGAGTAACCAGAATGTGGAACTTGTCATCGACAATCTGATCATCGGTCAGCTCTATTATATCCAGGTAGATGCGCGCAATGGCAGTACCGGGACTTTCCAAATTTGCATCAACTCATTTATTCCGACAAATGAACCATCGGCAGATTGTCCGACCGCGGGAATATTGTGTGATAAATCATCATTCATCATCGAAGAGCTGATTGGCGACGGGCTCCTTAAGAATGAAGCAGCGGGTTCTTGTCTGGAGGTGATACCTGGTGATTCTGAGAGCAGCTCAGTGTGGTATACATGGACTTGTGATATTCCCGGTTCGCTGACGTTCACACTGACTCCCACAAGCGCCAACATTACAGAAGATCTCGACTTTGCCTTATATGAACTCCCCAATGGTATCAATGACTGTTCTGGGAAAATACTGGTGCGTTGCATGGCGTCCGGTGAGAATGTCGGTGAGCCTTTTAGTGAATGGCAGCGATGTACAGGTCCTACAGGACTGCGTGATGGTGATAGTGATATCACAGAAGTCGCTGGTTGTCAGGCCGGGGATAACAATTTCCTCGCTCCACTTATGATGGAGGTTGGCAAATCATATGCATTGCTCGTCAATAATTTTACCCAGTCAGGTCGTGGATTTGAAATAAGCTGGGGTGGTACTGGTACGTTTCTCGGACCAGAAGTGGACTTCGAGATCGATGCCGTTCAGGCATTCGAATGCGACAAGTCCATCGTTTTTAGCAATTTATCCAATTCCGCCACAGATTCTATTGTATCCTACGAGTGGAATTTCGGGGCGGGAGGGGCTCCGGTCATGTCAATGGGCGCAGGTCCGCACAATGTGATATACGGATCCTTTGGTGACAAGCGCGCTGCTTTGACGGTAGTTACTTCTCGTGGATGTATGGTCACAAAGATCATCGACCTCTATGTCGAACCGTGTTGTGCAGATACTTCTACGCTGGATGTTGGAGCAAATACAATCGACCTCCTCTGTCCGGGCGTCCCTACAGGTGTGATTGATGCATTTGGCATTTCAGGTGCACCTGTGTATCTGTTCAGCCTGAACGGCAGTAATTTTCAGCCGTCATCACTTTATCCGGGATTGGGCCCGGGTGAATATATGTTGAGTATCATCGATGAGAAAGGGTGCATGAATGTCACTGACATTATCATTAATGATGCGCCCCCTTACATTGTTGATGCGGGAGATACGCTATTTACGGATTTGGGTTTTCCTGTACAGATCAATGCAATTGTGACACCTGATATTGTTTCGAAAATCGTATGGACACCATTGGCCGGTCTTGAATTTTCAGGTGATAGCCTCAGTCCGCTTGCGACTGCTCCGGGTTCTACGCTATATACGATTGAAGTCACAAATCCGGCGGGATGTGTCGCGACTGACGATGTACTGATACTCGTGAATATCCTAAGGCCGGTCTATATACCAAATGTGTTTTCTCCGAATGGAGACGGGATAAATGAACTGTTTTACATATCTGCCAATCAGGCAGTTGCCGAGATCGAAACGTTTAGCGTTTTCAATAGATGGGGTGCTATAGTATGGGAGGAGAGCAACATCCCGTTTGGACAAAACGGTGTTGGCTGGGATGGTAGGTTTAAAGGTCAGTATGCCGAGATAGGTGTCTATGCCTATCATGCACGTATCAGGTTTATCGATGGGTTTATTGCTGATTATTCTGGTTCGGTGACTGTCTTGCGTTGAGATGAAGGTGCTCCAATATATTACCATCGCAGTACTATCCGGACTCGCATTTACGTCATGCATGGAGACGGAAGTCAATTTCGAGCCAATTCGCGCAAAACGGGGGTATTCACTTGAGATTGCCAATGATGTGAAGATCATCTACAGCGATTCTTCTCTGTTACGCGTCATCGTCTCAGGACCGGAATTGAAGCGATATATCTATAAATTCAGGGTAGAAGAAGAATTTTCAAAAGGGGTTCATGTCGAGTTTTACGATGAGCAAGGGAGCGCCATGGCTTGGTTAGATGCCAAATATGCCATTCGCCAACCAAATGAAAAGACCATTATTGCGAGGGATAGTGTCGTATTGTTCAACATCGAAGGAGGGCGCATCGAGACGACGGAGTTGATCTGGGATGAGCGAACCCATACGCTTTGGACGGAGCGATTTGTGAAGATTATCAGGCCGACCGGTGACACACTAACCAGTTATGGGATGAAGACAAATGAGTCGTTTACAGACTATGAGTTGTACTCAGTAGAAGGAGATATGTCTGTCGAAAACCCTGACAATGAGAACTAATTAGATTCTTCTGTTGTCGCTGAGGCTGTGGTGGCCAAAGCACTGCTACATTACTACACGCGCTAAAACGCACGGCTACAATCCTCAATTCAAAAAGAGGTATCTTGTTGACGTTGAGTTAGCCATCAAAACAGTATGACCACACTGATCATTCTTATTGTCGTTTTTCTTTTGCTTTCAGCTTTCTTTTCAGGGGCTGAGATCGCTTTTATTTCTGCGAATAAATTGTCTGTAGAAGTCGAAAAAAATCGTGGATCGCGCAAAGGCAGAATTCTAGCGAGTTTTTACGAAGCTCCAAAGGAGTTTTTGGGGACGATGCTTGTCGGAAATAATATTGCCCTTGTGGTCTTTACGCTTCTCATGACGAAGCTCCTTCAGCCATGGCTCGCTCCGTTTGTGGGTGAGGCGGGGTGGTTCTTCTTTGTCAGTACAATGATCGTTACGATTGTCGTCTTGATTTTTGGGGAATTTTTACCGAAAGTATTATTTCGATTGTATGCAAATGAATTAATTTCCGCATTTGTTTATCCTCTTATATTTTTCAAATGGATATTGGCATTGCCTTCGTGGCTGATGATTAAAATGTCAAATTTCATTTTGAAATATGTCTTGCGTACCTCACTCGATACTACAGAGGACGCCATCACACGCCTCGACCTCCAGGACTTCATCGAGGGTACAATAAGCCTGGAAGAAGATGAAATTGAAACAGATATTTTTAAAAATGCACTACACCTCAAAGAGGTACGTGTGCATGAGTGCATGATTCCAAGACCCGAGATCACACACATTGATTTATCAGAATCGGTGGATGCATTGGCTGAAGTTTTTAAGGAGGCGCGCCACAGTCGTATTATCGTAACGGAGGGTGATATAGACAATGTGATCGGTTATGTACACCATCAGCAGTTGCTGTTCAACCCTGAAACTATTCTTCAGGCGATGCGTAAAATCCAATTCGTGCCAGAGACCATGAGCGCCAAGGATATGATGCAACAAATGATTTTGAAAGAATCCAATATTACTTGTGTAGTGGATGAGTTTGGCGGAACGGCCGGAATTATTACACTCGAAGATATCCTCGAGGAAATATTCGGCGAAATAGAAGATGAGCATGACACAGAAGAATATATTGATGAGCAATTGTCACCCTCGGAATACCGTTTTTCAGGACGCATTGAGATTGATTTTATCAATGAGAAATATGAAAATTTAAATATTCCGGAAGGAGAGCATAATACATTATCTGGTTATATTATTATGACATCTGAAGATATCCCTGACCAGGGAGAAGAACTCGTGATGGGCGATTATAAATTTATTTTTGAGGCTGTTACGGAAAAGAAAATTGAGACTGTTACGTTGATAGATTTGAAGGCTGAAGCTGACCAAGGTTAATTTTAAATGTTGAATTCTAAATTGTTAACACTCAATTCTTAATTGTTAACTCCTTCTCGCCTTCGCTAAAGCTACAGCGAGCAAAAGAACCCCTCAACTCCTTCATTCCTCCACTCCTTCACTCCTCCACTCCATAAGAGATTCGATAAATCGCATTGGCATAATCATCTGATACCAGGAGTGAGCCGTCGGGCATGTGTTCGAGGTCGACGGGACGGCCCCAGGCTGTTTTGTCATCAAGCCACCCTTCTGCGAATGTTTCATAGGAAACTGCCTTTGTGTTATTTTCGATGCGGACGATTGTCAGGCGGTATCCGATGGGGGTGGAGCGATTCCATGAGCCATGTTCTGCGATGAATGCGTGATGCCTGTATTCTGCCGGGAACATGTCTCCCTGGTAAAATTCCATACCGAGAGGTGCGACGTGTGGGCCGAGTTTCTGTGCTGGTGCGGCATAGTCTGCACAATCTTTTCCCTTGCCAACCTTGGGGTCGAGAAAATCACCTTGATGGCAGTATGGATAGCCAAAGTCCATGCCTTTCTGAGGTGCATAGTTGAGCTCGCAGGCCGGCATATCGTCACCGAGCCAGTCACCGCCATTATCAGTAAACCAGAATTCCTTTGTTTCGGGATGCCAGGCAAATCCGACGGTGTTGCGAACCCCCTTTTGCATGATTTCGACTTCTTTTGTCTCGACATTGAGGCGGGTGATGGATGCGAATATCTCGCCATCCGGTTCACAGATATTGCAATGGGCGCCAACAGGGATGTATAACCAACCATCTGGGCCAAAGGCAATGTATTTCCATCCGTGATGCTTCTTGTCAGGATAGGTGTCAACGATGAGTTCGGGCTCACCGGGGTTGTCGAGTTTTGATTCTATATCCCGGAACACCCAGACCTTATCAACCTCTGCAAAATACAGGTCACCATCTCTGAATGCGACACCATTCGGCATATTCAGGTCTTCGATGAGTGTGTATTGTTTATCAATCTTCAAGTCTCCATTGGTATCCTGCAACGCGTATACGCTACCGTGCCCGCGAGTACCGACAAACAAGGTGCCATTTGGAGAGAGCGACATCGAACGTGCGTTCTTGACATCAGAAGCATAGACCTCGATCTTAAACCCTTCGGGGAGTTTGATTTTATCGAGTTTGATCTCGCGTGGTGCTTCGTCTTGGTCGCCAGATGCATTGGGACTTTTATCTGTTGTGGAAGAACAGGCAAAAAGAAAGATGCATGTCAAAAGGGAAAGTTGATATTTTAATCGCATGTCTCAAGATAGGGAATTGTGTATCAAAGGAGTCCTTTGGACCCGCATTCCACATCCCGCATCTCGCATCTCGTATCATACTGACCGAAGGTCAGTACTCAGGTCACATATTCCTTCGATACTGCCCACCGACCTCATACAAGGTCTGCGTAATCTGCCCGAGCGAGCAGGACTTGCCTGCTTCCATGAGCTCATCGAAGAGATTGTCGTTATTCAGGGCAGCAGCCTTCAGTTTGTTAAGTGCCGTACCGGCCTTTTCTTTGGCCGCGACATGCACTTCATTGAGTCGTGTTATCTGTAGTGCCTTTTCCTCTTCGGTCGCACGGATCACTTCACGGGGGAGTACGGTAGGGGAGCCGTCTTTTGACAAGAATGTATTGACACCGATTATTGGAAATTCACCGTTGTGCTTAAGCGTTTCGTAATACAGACTTTCCTCCTGGATTTTGCTGCGCTGATACATCGTCTCCATTGCGCCGAGCACTCCTCCGCGTTCTGTAATGCGGTCAAATTCTGTGAGGACGGCTTCTTCTACGAGGTCGGTAAGTTCTTCAATAATAAATGATCCCTGCAGTGGGTTTTCGTTTTTCGCGAGGCCGAGTTCCCTGTTAATAATTAATTGAATGGCCATTGCGCGACGCACGCTTTCTTCCGTTGGGGTCGTGATCGCCTCGTCGTATGCATTCGTGTGCAGGCTATTGCAATTATCATAAATTGCATAAAGTGCTTGCAGTGTGGTGCGAATATCATTAAAGGAAATTTCCTGGGCGTGGAGTGACCTACCCGAAGTCTGAATATGGTATTTTAATTTTTGCGACCGCTCATTTCCCTTGTATTTAAATTTCATCGCCTTGGCCCAGATGCGTCGGGCGACACGACCGATCACTGCATATTCCGGATCGATGCCATTCGAGAAAAAGAAAGATAAATTGGGTGCAAACGAATCAATAGGCATTCCCCGGGATAAATAATACTCCACGAAAGTAAACCCATTAGAGAGTGTAAAAGCCAATTGTGTTATTGGATTTGCCCCTGCTTCTGCAATGTGATATCCAGATATTGAAACTGAATAAAAATTGCGCACTTGGTGGTCGATGAAGTACTGCTGTACATCACCCATCAATTTTAAAGAGAACTCCGTGGAAAAGATGCACGTGTTTTGAGCCTGGTCTTCCTTGAGGATGTCAGCTTGTACCGTACCCCGTACAGATGTGAGAGCCTTGATCTTACAGCCCTGATATGCATCATTATCCAGAACCTGGTCGCCCGTCAGTCCAAGCAACATGAGACCCAGTCCGTCATTCCCTTTCGGAATTTCTGCGTTGTAACCCGGACGGGGGCGGCCCTTGTCATCATAGTTTTTCCTAAACGCCTCTTCAACTTTCTGTTCAAGGCCATTTTCTTTAATATAGATCTCACATTGCTGATCGATAGCGGCATTCATAAAGAAGGCACAGATCGTCGCTGCAGGGCCATTGATCGTCATAGAGACTGACGTGCGGGGATCGCAGAGGTCAAATCCAGAATACAGCCGTTTGATATCGTCAAGGGTGCAAATACTCACCCCGGCATTCCCAACCTTTCCATAGATATCAGGACGCTGATCAGGATCTTCGCCATATAATGTCACAGAGTCAAATGCCGTAGACAACCTCTTGGCCGGCATGTCAAGTGAGACATAATGGAACCGCTTATTCGTTCTTTCAGGACCACCCTCACCGGCAAACATACGTGTCGGGTCTTCGCCCTTGCGTTTAAACGGGAAAACACCAGCAGTATATGGAAATGATCCCGGCACGTTTTCCTGCATGCTCCACCGGAGGATCTCTCCCCAATCTTCATACTTGGGCAGTACAACACGTTTGATCATCAGATGTGACAGCGATTCAGTTTGAGTGGGCACGCGGATTTCTTTTCCACGCACGGTATAGACAAATTCCTCCCCGTCGTATGCCAGCTTCTTTGCCTCCCAATCATCGAGAATGCGCTGAGCATCTCCGTCCAGATCTTTGTGCCGATCTTGAAATGTGGAAGTTAGTTCTTCCGTATCCTTGCTCAGATCCTTGAAGAGCCCGATAGAAGTTTGAAGGCCAAACAGTTGGCGTGCAATGATCGTTTGTTCCTTTACGCGTTCGTCATAGTGCCGGTTATTTTCTGAAATCTCCGAGAGGTAGCGCGTTCTGTTTGGCGGAATGATATAGATTTTCTCGCTCGTACCACCTTCTAATTCATATGCGGCAACGAACTTTCCATCCGACACCTTATTGACGCGAGACATGAGTTCACTATAAAGTGTATTCATACCTGGATCATTAAACTGCGAAGCGATTGTGCCAAAGACAGGCATGTCTTCGGGTTTGCTTTCCCAGAGATCGTGATTGCGCTGAAATTGCTTTTTGACATCCCGTAGGGCATCCTGCGCACCACGCTTGTCAAATTTATTGATGGCGATGAGGTCAGCAAAATCGAGCATGTCGATCTTTTCGAGTTGTGTCGCCGCACCATACTCGGGAGTCATGACGTAGAGGGAGATATCTGAATGGTCGACGATTTCTGTATCTGATTGACCGATGCCGGATGTCTCAAGAATGATCATGTCATAGCCAGCTTTCCTCAGTACATTGACAGCTCCACGGACATGTTTTGACAGGGCAAGATTGGACTGCCGGGTCGCCAGAGACCGCATATAGACCTGATCGCGTGATATTGAATTCATGCGTATCCTGTCACCGAGAAGTGCACCACCTGTTTTTCTTTTTGAAGGATCAACAGACACAATTGCGATTGTTTTATCCGGAAAATCCATTTGATAGCGCCGTACAAGTTCATCCACCAGACTGGACTTACCCGATCCTCCCGTGCCTGTAATTCCTATCACAGGAATACTTGTTGCATCGCCATTTTCATCGGCTCCATTCAGCCACTCTGCATGGTCTTCGGGATAGTTTTCTATTGCTGTGATCACGCGTGCGATATCACCGGGCTTTTTCTCTGCCAGGCGCTCTATCTGACCATTGAGTTCTCCGCCGATAGGAAAATCACATTGTTTGAGCACATCGTTGATCATTCCCTGAAGGCCCATATGCCGTCCATCATCTGGCGAGTAGATCCGGGTGATGCCGTATGCCTCGAGGTCTTTGATTTCTGATGGGAGGATTGTACCACCACCTCCGCCAAATATCTTGATATGCCCTGCATTCTGTGCTTTGAGCAAGTCATAGATATACTTGAAAAACTCGTTGTGCCCACCCTGATAACTCGTGATGGCAATCCCTTGAGCATCTTCCTCAATCGCGGTTTCGACAATATCGCGTGCCGATCGATTGTGTCCAAGGTGGATAATTTCTGCACCTGAGCGCTGTAGTATCCGCCTCATGATATTGATCGCTACGTCATGCCCGTCAAACAGAGATGCAGCCGTTACGATTCGCACTTTGTTTACGGGCTTGTATACTTCAACTTTAGTTACACTCATGTTGCTGAATTCTGTTGGTGTAAAGGTCTCAGAAATTAAGGGAATAGACAAATCGGGATGCGAGATTCAGAATTTGGTGCTTGACCCGAATGGTCTTCCACGGGAGAAATTTGGAATTTACGATTGATCGGAGATCGATCGTACCACTGCTACAAACTCACTCATGATCATAGCGGTAGCTCCCCATATGACTTGATCAGCGATATCAAAGTACGGCACATTGCGCAAGAGTACTCCTTCGGGAATGCGTAAATCTTTCTTTTGGCGTGATTCCCCAGCCAGGAAAGATGAAACGGGGATTTCGAAGATCTGATCGACTTCTGATAGTTGGGGGCTCAGCATGGCAGGTGCGTCGAGGTACCCGACAAATGGATATACCATGAAGTTACTAATGGGAATATGAAGTTGTGTGAGCTGGCCGATGACTTGTACGCCCTCAAGTGGTGTGCCTACCTCTTCATGACTCTCGCGGACCGCAGTTTGTGAGAGTACCTCCCCGATTTCTTGTTTCCCTCCAGGAAAGCTGATCTGACCACCGTGCCGGTCACCGGGGTGACTTTTGCGCTTCATCACGATCGTATGCCAGTTGGCATCTTTCTCGTAAAGAGCTATGAGTACTGCTGCCGAACGGATATCATCCCGGGGCATTGTATGATATTCCGGTCTTCCGACAGCGGCCATTTCAAACTGAGCTGCCTTACCGGGCAAGTCCCTGGCCAGAGATTGCTTTATAGACGATATGAATTCAGGAGTTGATTCCATCTGTACTATGAGATCCGCACGTTGCTTAAAATGATTCCAGGGAAAGATTTCATCGTTTAATAAAAAAAAGACCCCAGTTCAAAGTTGGAGTCTTTTCGTATTTCGTCTTGTAAAAATTTCTATTATCTCTTGCGCAACGGTCCATTTGCTTCTTTCAGGTAGTTGTCGAGAGCCATTGACATAGAAGGAACATCTGGCATAGGTGCCTGAATGTTAATCGTCAGTCCGTGCTCTTCAACAGCCTGGCTTGTACTCTTGCCATAAATGGCCATTCTTGTTTCATTCTGCTCAAAATCAGGAAAATTCTCGTACAGTGATTTTATGCCCAATGGGCTAAAGAATACAAGCACATCATAGGTGATTTCAGCAAGATCAGACAGATCGCTACTCACCGTGCGGTACATCATCGCCTCCTGATACTCAAAACCATTTGCATCCAGATATTCGGTCACCGGCTTCGCACCCAGGTTTGAGCAAGGCAACAAGAATTTTTCTGTTTCCTTGTTCTTTTTCAAAGCAGTTGCCAGGTCGCTGATGGTGCGTTTACCCACGCAGACCTTGCGCTTGCGATAGACGATAAACTTCTGTAGATAGTTTGCAATAGCCTCAGACAAGCAGAAATACTTGGTTGTCTGCGGCATCTGAATGCGCATATCTTCACACATGCGGAAGAAATGATCAATTGAGTTTTTACTCGTCAGAATGATTGCCGTGAAATCGTCAGGACGAATACGATTCTTCCGAAACTCCCTTTCTGCAACCGGCTCAACATGAATAAATGGCCTCCAGTCAACCTGGATTCCATATTTTTCTGCTAAATCAAAGTAAGGAGATCTCCCTGGTTTGGGCTGCGAGATGAGGATATTGGTCACCTTTTTAGACCGCCCTGTAATAGCATTTTTTGTATTTGTCGACATTCGCTAAAAGACTTGTAATCAATTAGTTAGGGAAAAATTTAAACAATACCAGAACAGGCAAAATTTCAATGGCGCAAAGATAAACAAAAAATTGGAAGACATTTTTTACTACAAGGTGTGAACTCATAATGATCCCTCGGAATTGTCGCATCAGGTACAAAAACACGATGATCGCCAAACCTGCGTAGATCATGGGCATGCGCATACCTACTGGTCCGAATGCCAGAAACAGATTGACAGGCATCAGGGCTATGCCAGCAAGTATATTGTATAGTATGACATTGAAGTTGTAGTGACGCATTTCATTCGAAATCTGGAATGTCTCTCCCAATGCACGCGTCACAAAGTGCTTAACAGAATACACAACAACTAGAAAAATTAAAAACAAGATCATCGGCGTGTTCCTGTACCCAAAATCCCATATGGCATATCGCGAGACCAGGTATAAAAAAAGGCCTCCATTTAGAAAAAACACCACGTAGACGATATAGTACAGGTACTGTGACGACGCAAATCTTTGTTCACGAAGCAAGAGAGTAGAGAAGTTTTCATTGAGTGCGGCCTTGTAGATCTTTTGAAGGAAGCCGCGGTTAATATTCACGGCCCATATCAAAATGACGAGTGCCAGCCCAAAAAGTATCAGAAACAGCGCCATGCCCATGTTTGCTACAGGCGTAGTGTGCCTCTTGATTGGCGCCGCATAAGTATTGTCCGGGGAGAGACTTATGGCCTCCACGTCATCCACATTTTCGTGATCAACCTCCTGTGGTGCTTTTTCATTCAGATAGGGGAGTTCAGTGGCGCCTGAAGAGGGCGCCCCGGGTACAGAATCATCACGTGAAGAATCGGGCCCTGAAATCTCATCAGTTGGTTTGGCCGCCAATACACCATCCGGTATATGCTCTTCTGAAGGAGCCCCGGTATTTATAGGTGTTTCTGATAGTGCATTATCAGGCATATTCTCTGCTTCAGAAACACCCCCCGAATCGATGATCGCAATACCTGTCAGGCTTCCTTTTGCGGAATCCTCTGGTGTGCTGGTCATTGGCACGACAATGCTCTGGGTGTCATGAGTTGTGGAATCAACCACCACAAGCTCAGACTTCGTCCCCCTCCACTTTAAATCAAAAGGATTTGTCGTCTGTGCAAATGCTCCAACTACAAGAAGGAGTAACGGGATTGATATGTATATGCGTTTTTGCATTACCGGAACGCAAAAGTACT
>QMOR01000023.1 GCA_003648285.1 Bacteroidota bacterium | reverse complement strand
TGGTGTCATAGATGCGATACCCAGCCCGTTATTTGACAAGGCTGCTGCAATTCCCGCACAATGTGTCCCATGCTTGTTATTATCATCATCATACTTCTTATTGAAGGACTTGTAATTGGCCCTTAAATCTTCATGTTTGGCATCCACTCCGGAATCCACAATGGCAATCTCTGCCACTTTGCGCGGCACTATTCCGGACTTTGTCAGAAACCTGTGCAAATCATCGACACCCATCGGGTCCAATCCCCACTGCTGCTGCATGCCCGGGTCATTAAGGAAAAAATCACGTTTGAGGGGAGCTACCCGAATGACTTCCGGCTCATCAAGTGTGAGCACCTCATTTGGCTCGAACCATTCTACTTCTGGCAAGCGATCAAGCCGGTTGAACAATAGTTTTCGGGATTGTTTATTGTTAGTCAGGTCGTTTACGACATAGTAGTCATCAAGTTCAGTTATGTCCTCATTTTCAGGGTTAAACGCCCGGTCAAAAGTGCAATGCCATGTGTTTGAAAGCTGGTCAATCACGTCTTGTGACACCTCCATCTTGACAAGAAACTCTCCATCAGGATCCATTCTTTCAGTATCAACTTGCGGAAATGTCAAGGTGAGAATGCTGAAGTAGGCGAAGTACAAGGTCAAAACCACTCCCAGTCCAAGTGCAATCGAAAGCACTTTATTGTTTTGGAAAATATTGAATAACTGTGTGACAACCCCAAGTACGACCAAATCCCGAAACAGGATCAAAAACTTATAATCAAGATCTGCTGGTGCCAATGACAGAGCGATAAGGTAGACCACAAAGCTCGCCAGAAAGATGATACTAACCGGGCGAGACAGTGTCCTGCTACCTTGTACAAAGAACCACGTGACCAGTCCGGCGAGGCTGATGAGGTAACTTATGGGGTATATCAAATCCATATTCTTGCTTGTAATTTAAGATTCGTATTCCATTCAATCAAAAACATCTGATAAATTGATTAAAAGTAGGGTTCAAAGTCAACAAAACAGAGATCAAAGAGTTTCTTTTGTGTCTTGTATCACACCTTCTTATTTTTACGACTCGTTGAAATCAGCGAGTTATCATTTACAACGTTAGAAAGTACATTATGAGTTCTGAAATCGAAAAAGTATTGTGTCTGATCATTGGATCGGGACCAGCTGGATATACCGCAGCGATATATGCAGCACGCGCAAACATGAAGCCTGTCATCTATACAGGACTTGAGCCCGGCGGGCAATTGATGATCACGACAGATGTCGAGAATTATCCGGGTTATCCAGATGGGGTACAAGGCCCTGCGATGATGGATGATTTTAAAAAGCAAGCAGAGCGCTTTGAGACAGATGTGCGCTATGAGATCATTACAAAAGTTGACTTCACCGGGCCAGTACACAAAGTCTGGACAGAAGGTGGTACTGAAATTCATGCGGATAGTATCGTGATTTCGACCGGCGCGAGTGCCCAGTGGTTGGGTATTGACTCTGAGAAGCGGTTGATGAATATGGGCGTGTCGGCCTGCGCTGTCTGTGATGGTTTCTTCTTCAAAGGACAGGAAGTGGCTGTCGTGGGTGGTGGAGACACTGCTTGCGAAGAAGCATCATATTTGTCGAAGTTGTGTCCGAAAGTGCATATGATTGTCCGTCGGGATGAGTTTCGCGCGAGCAAGATCATGCAGGAACGGGTACTAAAAACAGAGAATATTATTGTGCACTGGTTTAGTGAGACTGATGAAATTCTCGGGGATACTGAAGTGACAGGAGTTCGGATCTACAACAACAAGACGAATGAGAAAACTGTCCTTCCTGTCACGGGATTCTTCGTGGCGATTGGACATAAGCCGAGTACTGATATTTTCAAGGGGTGGATTGATATGGATGACGTAGGATATATCAAGACAGTTCCCGGTACATCAAAGACGAATATTAAAGGTGTCTTCGCGAGCGGTGACGCCCAGGACAATGTGTATCGCCAGGCCGTTACTGCTGCAGGGACCGGCTGTATGGCAGCCCTGGATGCGGAACGATACCTGACAGAAATGGGTATTATATAATATACTGTCAAAACAGAATCACAATGCGCGTTTTTCTATTCTTCGCGTTCTTCTTACTGATCACAATCGGCTGTTCTGATGATATGCCCCTGATTGATCCGATGCCTGAGGAAGAGGAAGAAGAGGAAGAAGAAGAGCAGCAGCGCATCTATATGTCTGAAACGTATGACCTGGGTGATTATTCAGTAGAAATCTACTATCCGTCAGACTACGATTCAACGAAGAGATATCCCATTCTGTATTTCAATGACGGGGGGTTGTTTGCAGATGTCTTTGGGTTGCTCCAGTTTGTTGAATCTGATCCTTTTTTAATGGTTGGCATCCTTGGACAGAATCCGCGTGCAGAAAGATTTCTTGCCTATCACGATTCGGACCTTGAAGATTACACACCCGGGGCTGCTGAGTACTCGGCATTTATAGTAGAAGACATCATCCCGTTTGTAGAGGGCAAGTACAATGTCAATAGTACAAAAAGGGCCATTTTCGGGATATCTTTTGGCGGGATTCACGCCACCTGGATTGGCATACATTATCCAGAGGTATTCACATTTGTTGGTGCATTGTCGCCTTCCTTCTGGGTAGATAATGAAGCGATTCTCAAGGAGTCAGTCTCTTCTCTGATTCAGAGCGGGGTAGGGGTTCCTCATCGTTTTTACTTTGACAGGGGCACTGCAGAATGGCGAAACTTTGTACCGTTCATATCTCACTTGAAAAGTGCTGGTCTGGAATATGGCACGAATATTTTCTACTACGAGGTGATCGGAGCGGCACACGAGACTGAGTTTTGGGCACTCAGACTGAGGGTCCCTTTCAAACTGTTTATGGAAGGCAACCCGGAGGATCAGTTGAGAGGATTGGAATTGCAGTCTTACTGCATACCGAATGAGCAGGCATCTAGTCCACCGTATCCAAGACTAAATCCGATCATATCGTATGATAACGGGGTGATCATGTCTGTGATGACAGAAGCCACCTACGAAATCACCTCCGGTTCCGGTACAGTGAAGTCTGATGGCACGTATTCTGTCACAGGCGGTAGTTCTATGACTGTAAAGGTGCAGTACAAAGGATTTACTAAATCGATTGTACTTTCAGCCTGCGACTGACATTGGAATAGCAAAAAAGTGTGTGTTTTATGATAACTACAACCTGATTCCAATCGTTCTCACCTTGGATTCAAGCTCTGACTTCATTGCCTTCAATCTAACATGAACCTTCAATTGAATATTTAACTTTTCAGCATCATTCTCAGCAGCAAGTGCTTGAACCAGCACCTTGTTCTCCGTGATTTTGAGCTGGATTTTTTTCAATTTAAAGCGCAGAATACTCTGGTAACTGTCTTCCACAAAGTTTTCTTCGGGTGGTTTCTGCGTAGTTAAGGGCATTTGCTTTTTAATTTCCCAGTTTTCACTGTACTCATAAGGTGGCGCTACAAATTCGACTACGAGTCTGGATATTTCAGGATCACTTTGACTTATCAGTGACTCTCTTGTTGGCGCCGTGCCTTCATCTAAAGCTTTAGTGTAATGCTCTATAATCCTGGCATACAAAGGATTGGCGAATGTGTCAAGCACATCTGATATATTGCTGATGACATACTCAGCCATGGATTGACCAGATTCTGGATCGACCGTCAATTCACCAAACATGACAAGAATTCTGATGATAGACCTCTCCTGATGCTCATCAGAGTGGCTGACGATCTTCTCTTTGCTCTGCCCTGCTTTCTGCAAGGGCCTCTGCTGCGAAATAATGTCAAAATCCGTGCGTACTTCATTTTCACGACGGCGCAACGAGAGTTTTTTGAGATTTGCTTTAATTGAACGGTTTACTTCATCGATGAGAATCGACTCTTCAATCTCAAGCTGATTTGCACACTCCCTGATATAGTTAGAACGCTTTATGGTGTCTGGAATCAATGCGATACTGTCGACGATATCTCTTGTGACACGTGTGCGCGCGATTGGATCATTCTTGCTCTCCTCAGACAGGAATCCAGTTTTGAAGAGGATAAAATCTTTCGACTCTGCCACGAGAAAGTCCAGGAACCCCTGATGCCCCAGAGATTTGACAAGTGAATCAGGATCATTATTGTCAGGCAGCAGGACAAGCCTCACATCAATATTTTCCTCCAACATCAAATCCAGCCCGCGCATGGCAGCCTTCACACCTGCTGCATCTCCGTCGTAAAGCACAGTGATGTTTGAAGTGAATCGCTTGATGCTCTTGATTTGTTCTTTGGTCAGTGCTGTTCCGGACGACGCCACAACATTTTCAATGCCCGATTGATACAGGCTGATTACATCAGTATATCCCTCAACCAGAAAGCATGCATCAAGCTTCCTGATCGCATGTTTGGCCAGGTGCATCCCATAGAGCACCTTTCGCTTGTTGTAAACGCTCGACTCGGAGGAGTTCAGGTATTTCGGATCCCGGGGCCCTTGTTTCAGTATGCGCGCGCCGAAGCCAATGACCCGGCCGGACAGATTATGTATGGGGAAGATGACCCTCCCACGAAAAAAGTCGTTGTCGTTCCTGGTGACAAGGCCCAATGTCTTTAGCCTGTCTTCCTTAAATCCCAACTTCAGGGCTTCTTCTTTTAAGCTTGTGTAACTCTTGTCAGCATACCCCAACTCAAACTTCTTGATCGTCGACTCCAGATATCCGCGTTCCTTAAAGTATGACATCCCGATCTGGCGCCCTTCGTCCGTCTCATGTAAGTTGCGCACGAAGACCTCCTGCGCAAATTTATTGACGAGATGCAGGCTCTCTACTTCCTGAAAGAGTTGCTTTTCCTCCGGTGAACTCTCAGTTTCTTCAATCTTGATCCCGTATTTGCCGGCCAGATATCTGATAGCCTCAGGATATGAATACTTTTCATGCTCCATGACAAACTGTACCGGCCCACCACCTTCCCCGCAGCCAAAACACTTAAAAATGTTCTTGGTAGGGGAGACCATGAAGGAAGGCGTCTTCTCATCATGAAAAGGGCACAGACCCTTCAGATTTGATCCATAACGCTTCAGATTGAGGAAATCACCAACAACATCCTCAATCTTCGCCGTTTCGAAGACTTCTTCTATTGTCTTTTTAGTGATCATTTATAAGTGATTTCCACATGTTAGTCGAAAAGTGTCCGTAACACGCCAAACAAAATAACAGAATTGGCGTTTCATGAGTACTGTCGCAAGAGACATCGCACTGAAATAAACCTTAGGAAGATTTTAACAAAAATCCTGAACCTAAATGATGTTTCAAAGCGTTTATAAGACAAAGAGATAATACGTTTTTAGGGTGTTCTCATAGTGTGTTCTTACCCGCCTTCTCACCGGAGGCGGGTTTTTTTATTCTTCCATCATTTCGTCCATCATTTCATCGGTTAGCTCAAGGTTGTGAAATACAGCCTGAACATCGTCATCTTCCTCGAGTGCCTCAATCAGGCCGAGCGCTTGCTTCGCATCATCCATTGACAATTCCGTCGTATTGAGGGGTATTCTTTCAAGACTGGCACTTTTGGCTTCCATCCCGAGGTCCTCAATCTTACTTTGCATGTTCCCAAAATCTTCGAAAGCCACAGTGACATGCATTTCATTGGCTTCCTCATCTATCTCGATATCTTCAGCACCTCCATCTATCAACTCCAGCTCCAGTTCTTCAGGATCTTTGTCCGCTGTGGACAACGTGAATAGTCCTTTGCGCTCAAAGAGAAAATCCACGGATCCATTTGTCGCCATATTCCCTCCACGCTTATTGAAGATTGCCCTGACACTGGATACAGTGCGATTGATATTGTCCGTCGTGCATTCCGCAAAGACAGCTATACCACCGGGAGCATAGCCTTCATATGTAGGCTGAAAAAGGGCCGTAGACCCACTTTCGAGGGCTTTTTTGATGGCGCGGACAACATTGTCTTTAGGCATATTTGCGCCTTTCGCATTGGAAACTGCCATGCGCAGTCGCGGATTGAAATCAGGATCCCCGCTGCCACCTTCTTTTACAGCTACCGTAATTTCAGTAATGATTCTCGAAAATACCTTTGATCGTTTCGCATCTGACGCACCCTTCTTGCGCTTGATTTTTGACCATTTACTATGTCCTGACATAAATTTTCCGTGTTTGGTGTTCTGTAATGTCGATCTCGACGTGTGCGCAAATGTAGGAATTCAAGGCATTGTCTTAAAGTCCAGCACATCTTCGAAAGTGAAATAACCTGTTTTATTCTCCATCCATTCAGCCGCGAGGACTGCGCCAAGAGCAAATCCCTCACGAGACAAGGCGTGATGTCTCAGACTTATTGTGTCCTGCGCACTGCGATAATTGACTCTGTGTATCCCTTTTACATCTTTTTCACGTCGTGCATCTATTGTTAAAGTGCCTTCAGTTTTCGCCTCATCGGACTTGAGTTTCCATTGCTTCATACGATCTATCTTACCTACGATCTGATCCGCGATCGCAATGGCCGTTCCAGATGGGGAATCCTTTTTTGCCGTGTGATGTATCTCAAGCAGGTTGGGTGTATATGCTTTAAACCTGTCCATGATGTCCGCCAGTACGCCGTTGAGGTGCATCATGATGTGCATTCCGGGACTAAAGTTAGGCGCCCAGCAAAACGACCCATCAAGCTCTTTACATAGATTTTGGACAAAAATTAAATGATCATTCCACCCTGTTGTCCCTGATACAATGTGTTTTCCAGCTAGCAGACATTCAGTGACAGCCCCAAGCGCGACCTTGGCATGTGAAAAGTCAATGGCACAGTCAATATCTGCAAATTCTACACTCGCTGTAGGAGATGGAAGAGGAAGCAGGAATATCGTGTGTCCCCGCTTCAGGGCCTGTGACTCTACAGCCTTCCCCATTTTACCATGGCCAATAATTCCTATTTTCATACTTTACATGTAAATTCAGTGTACGTGTTTTTTATACTTTTGCGAAATATTGCAACACATCTTGTTGCGGAACTAAAGTAACTCAATGGGTTGGTTTAAACGCCTGAAAGACGGAATACAAACGGCTACAAAATTCAAGAAGGAAACCCCTGATGGTTTGTGGCACCAATGTGTAGGGTGTTCTGCCACGAATACCTTTAAGGAACTCAAGGAAAATTTCTTTAAATGTCCACATTGCAATTATCACGAGCGCATCGGATCGCACGATTACTTCGACCTGCTATTTGATGGAAAATACGATGAATTGCTCACGGAATTTGAGTCTTACGATTTTCTGGAGTTTAAGGACCTCAAAAAGTACAAGAAGAGACTAGAGGTTGCCAGAACCAAAACCGGACTTTCGGATGCAATTTCGATTGCTTCTGGAAAACTGGGCAAGAAACCTGTCATTATTGCCGCAATGGACTTTAGTTTCATAGGTGGTTCAATGGGATCAGTTGTTGGTGAAAAGATAGCCAGGAGCATCGATCTCTGCATTGAACTGCACGTGCCACTACTGATCCTTTCGAAGTCGGGAGGAGCGAGAATGATGGAGTCGGCGTTTTCACTTATGCAAATGGCAAAGACAGCCGCAAAATTGTCAGAGCTCGCCAAGGCCGGTATCCCATATCTCTCCGTGATGACGGATCCGACTACAGGCGGCGTCACAGCCTCCTTTGCTATGCTGGGGGATGTCAATATATCTGAACCCGGCGCGCTCATCGGATTTGCAGGCCCGCGTGTCATCAAAGAAGCCATAAAGCAAGACCTGCCTGAAGGATTTCAGCGTGCAGAGTTCCTTTTGGAGCACGGGTTTTTAGACTTTATAGTGGATCGCTCAGACTTGAAGGCCAGATTGGACGACCTCCTGACACATTTAGTAGCCGCATAGATACTTATCCATGGTTTTCTTCCATGATGATGAATCCGGGCTCGAGTGGGTTTAATTCCTCTATCAACACCTCAAAAAACTCCGGACCAAGGTTGAGAAAATTTGGTATAAAATTGTCATGTCGTTCCTGAAGACCACCGCCGGGAAACAGCTTCCCGTAGAACTTCCTGATTTTAGCGACTGTGCCTTCGTAGTGTGACTTTTCTTCTCGAACAAGCCGTTTGCCGATGTGATCAGTTTCTTTCAGCGTCTTGACCTTAAACGCCTCAACCTTATGCGCAAAGGATGGATCTATTGCTTTTGCCTTCTGTACAATCTTGTCTAGTGCTGATTCAACCTCCTTCATCTCTGAAGAAATATCCAATTCATGCTCGGCATGAGCACGCACCCATTCAGAGATCTCATGATCCGGGTTGTCAAATAACTGCCCGATCGGAATATCCAGTTTGATTCGCTGTTTGGACATCCCACCCGATATGTATAACACAGAATTTCGTCTGATCAAAACCGGAAATGGGATTTTGTAAAATTCAAATTGTCTTTTGCGTTCTAACCAATATGCCAACTCCCCACCACCACCGATGTATGCAAGGTTTGGCAGCACTGTCTCCTGATAAAGCGGGCGCATATTCACATTAGGGCTGAATCGTTCCGGATGGTCTTTGGTCTGCGCTAATATCTCTTCTTGAGAGAAGGATAAATCCGTGTCCACTACTGTATACCTTCCATTATCCAATTCGATCCGGTTGCGCATTTGATTCTGCAGGTAAAACAGATTGATTTTCCTCAAATACGCCTGTGGCTTGTAACCCATTTGTTCAATCTCATCCTGCGATTTTGCAACCAGTGAACTTGAACTTTGCTCCAGGAGTTCGTCGCGAACGATCGGCATAAACTGTGCTTTGAGCTCCGGCTCGTCCATCTGAAGTACGACTAGTTCAGTATCCTTAAACAGCTGAACGATAAAAGCCTGCATCGCTTGCCCATATAGAACATCATCAGTAAAACAAGCGTCAATCAAGGCTGCCATCTCACTGCTGAACGGGCTGCTCCCAAGTACCTCAAGGACACTGTTCATCACACTTTTCAATCCAGCAGTTGACATTCTTCCCACTGCACCTGTCTCGTCAGACTCCCAGGTGAAAGTTTTGCCAAAAAAATGTGCGTGGTTTATTTCTTCGAAATCATGATCTTCTCCACCTATAATGAATACTGGTTGTACTGTAACTTCCGAATACGTCTGATTGAGAAGGCGAGCAAGGTGTATCGTCGAGCAGATTTTGTAAATATAATAGAGCGGGCCTGTCAGTAAAGATGGCTGATGCGCCGTGGTGACTGTAAAGTGATCTGGCTTGAGTAGCTCATCAATATGCGTATTGCTGACCCCGATGGCATCATACTGCTTGTGCAAAATCGATACCAGTGTCGTGCGATCGGTCTTTACCTTTTTACGCGCTTCGATCGCATCTGCAAATCCCTCCAGTGTCGGAAGATGAGCTATGAAGTCACTAAAAATATCAGGCCTGGTGGCATAGTCGCAATCCGTTTTTGATATCTGCGTAATACTCTCAAACGGAATACGCGTTATTGTATGTTTTGTCATAATCTCATGTAGTGATTCTAAAGGGACTCCCTGATCTGCAACAAATTTACACTTAAGAGTCAATAAACAGTTTGCAGCGGGTGTTGTTCAGAGCATGGCATATTAAAGCTGTGGCACCGCGAAGTCGCCCCTTGCATAATCTCAGAATGATATCCCGACAGAAATGACGAGTCGCGATGATCTGACTCCAAAAGAATAAGGCTGACCGTAAAAGTTCATGTGATCCCCAAACTCCTCAAAATTACCTTCATATCGTGCGTCGAGATGCAACTGCCAGATGTCTACTCCGACTCCTGCCTGAAAGCCCCATGTCAGCGTTTGGAATGACGTCGTATAACTCTCATTTACAAAATCCTCATCCTCATCTACGGGATCATCTATTTCTGTATTCAGATTCATATTCAAATGTCCCACTGGTCCTGCTCCGATTCTAAGCTGGCCCAGCCTCAAACCCATGATAAGTGGAAAGTCAAGGGTTTGGTAATTTTCATCTTTGAGGATCTCCCGGTCTGGATCATCAATGTCAGTAAACAAATACGTAACCGTTTGTGAATTAAATAAAAACTCCGGCTGGAGAAAAAAGTACTTGCCCAGATCGGCTTGAACAAAAAAGCCAATGTGAAGTGCAATCTTTGTATTGGCAATACCAAGTTGATATTCGGGTATGCCCATCGTATCAAGAATCGTCACATCATCAGCGTTCACATAGAGTGCTGAAATTCCACCTTTGACACCTGTTCGCAACTGGGCGGAAGCAGATCCCGTAATTATTGCAAATACCAATGCTGTCAGTAGTACCCTTTTGAGCATCTCGGCGCCTTGTTTACCTGATTAACGCAATATGGCACAAATTTATATCGATATGACATGGAATCCTGATCTGGAATGAAATTTTCATCCTCAAAATATGGCAAATAGCAGCTCCATGCTCAGGGTTTCACAATGCAGCGTTTTTAGAATTGCAACAAGTGACAGGTGCATACGGGTTTGTAACATGTGATAAATACCTTTGTGTGTGAATCAGAGTTGAGATACAATTACAAATACTGTATTGAATGAAGGGTGAATTGAATATTACGAGTATAAAGTATGAGGGGAGTTTTCCCAATGAAAAAACATGCCCCAAGAGTACACTCCCGGAGTATGCCTTTATAGGCCGGTCTAATGTGGGGAAGTCCTCATTGATAAATATGATTTCCGACAGGAAAGAGATCGCACGTGTATCGAAGAGTCCCGGAAAGACACGAAGTATCAATATCTACTGTGTAAACAAAAGTTGGAATATAGCAGATTTGCCAGGCTATGGGTACGCGAAGGTCTCCAAGACTGACCGAAAAAAGTGGCAGAAAATGATTGAAGAGTATATGTTGTTCCGGCCCAATCTGGTCATGGCATTTGTGCTCATCGACCTGAGACACGATTTACAGGCCATTGATCAGGAATTTATTGATTGGTTGGGAGTGAGGCAGGTTCCATTTGCGATTGTGTATACCAAATCCGATAAAATCAAGCCTCCCAAGGTGGAAACGCACGTAAAGGCAATCGAAGATGCACTCCTCACGACCTGGGAAGCCATGCCTCCTTCCTTTATCACCTCTGCCGTAACCCGGATTGGGCAAGAGGTTTTACTTCAGTATATTGTCGATCTCAATTCGGAAATTAAAGAAAATAGCTAACGGCATGACCGGTTCAAATGAGATATATCCGCAGTTGTATCCGGATATCACGGATTGGCCAATTTATAAACTGTACAAGGAGCGGTCAGATTTTGTCAGGGCTATTGATGACCAGACTATCGACAACTTGCTCGAGCGATACGGAGATGATGTAAGCAAGGTGATCGCGCGCACGACGTATCTCGAACTCATCAGACTTAAACAAAACCCCTGGAAGTCAGATCCGCCAAACGAAAAGCAATTCTGGCAGAGGGTTCGCAAGGAAGTCATTCAGAATTCGAAGCATAAGCCCAAGATCAAACAAGCACGCAATGAGGAATTATTGCGTAGAGTGATTCACAGATATTCCGAGGAAATCGCAGGAAACTTCAGCAAGAAAACCTTTCTTTTTGCGCGTAAATTTTTAACTGCCTTTTTTAAAAGACTTCTCAATACAGCAGCTGGCCGCAATCACCAGCGCATATGGGGCTCGAAGCACAATCTGTATGAGAGGTTCAGGGTTTTTGGGGATGTCGATAAGGTCAGGAATTCATATGCACACGGGACTGTGGTCATCGTACCAACGCATTTCAGCAACCTTGATTCGATCTTGATTGGTTATGCACTGGATACGATTATCGGTCTTCCTTCGGCATCCTACGGTGCAGGTCTCAACCTTTATGAATCTGAAATCGTTGCATATTACATGAGTCGCCTCGGGGCATACAGGGTAGATCGTCGCAAGAAAAACCACATCTACCTTGAGACTCTCAAGACGATGTCAAACTTGTCTTTGCAGCGTGGTGTCAACAGCTTGTTTTTTCCGGGCGGTACGCGTTCGAGGTCAGGTGCATTGGACAAGGATCTAAAAATGGGGTTGCTGGGCTCAATCGTTGAGGCGCAGCGGAGCATTTATCAAAATGATGAGGACAGGAAAATTATTATTGTTCCTCTCGTGATCAGCTATCACTTTGTATTGGAGGCGCGTCAACTCATCGATCAGTTTTTGGAGAGGAGCGGAGAAGAGAAGTACCTATTGGCCAAAGATGAGTTTCAGAGCACAGGGAAGATCCTTAAATTTGCATGGCAGGTTTTTTCAAAAAGCTCTAACATCACCTTGTCTTTTGGTGCACCAATGGACGTCATGGGCAACCTTCTTGATGAAAATGGAAAAAGTTTTGATGAGCGGGGGAATGTCACGTCAATTCGGGATTATTTTATCTCAGAAGGAAAAATTGAGAAAAATAAACAGAGGGAGTCCGTTTACACCCGGCATTTAGGCAAGAGCCTTGTCGAGAGTTTCAAGATATACAATGTAGTTCTGAGTAGCCACCTAGTGGCATTTGCAGCATTTGAAATGCTCAAACGTCTGAATTCTGACCTCGATGTTTTTGGATTGATCAGTATGCCTACGGACGAATATACATTCGACAAAGGACTGTTGCTCGATGTCATCGGCCAATTGCAAAACGCACTGAGAGGCATGCAGAATACAGGAGAAATACGGTTGTCTGGAGATGTTGAGAATATGTCACAAGAGGCGTTATTTGAAGAAGGGATTAAAAATCTCGGTGCGTACCATGTGCAGCAGCCACTACATATAGACAAGAGGGGGCTCATCAAGAGTCAGAATTTTGAGTTATTGTTGTTTTATCACAATCGTCTGGAAAACTATGAGCTCAATAAAACCATAGTTTGGGATGAAGAACTCGTGCAGCGGGCAATCGAAGTATCTAACATATAGGCTTAACTCACAAGATTGATCTCATGCGTTTTATCATTTTTGATCTGGAGGCAACCTGTTGGGAAGGAAACCAGGTCGGCCGCAATCAGGAAGTGATTGAATTTGGCGCAGTAAGCGCTAATCAATTAGGTGACAGCATGTCGACGTTTAAGAGGCTCGTAAGACCAGAACAAAATCCACGGTTGTCATACTACTGCACCCATCTGACAGGAATCACACAAGGAGATGTCGACACAGCTAAACCATTCAATTCTGTGGTCATCGATTTTATGGAATGGATCGATATTGAAGATGAGGAATACCTTCTGTGCAGCTGGGGCGACAAGGATATAGAGTTCCTTCAAAGCGATTGCCGGTACAATGGCATTGAGACCGAATGGTTGCATCGGTATATTGACCTCAAAGCACAGTATCACAGTATTCGTGGCCTTCAAAAGAAGCGAGGTCTTAAGAGAGTGCTCACTTTTGAGCAAATTGAATTTGAGGGTAGTCATCATCGGGCATTTGATGATGCTGCCAATCTTTTTTCACTTTTCACGAAGTATCGTGACATGTGGATGTACTAGCCTGATAAAGTAATTCCTGCATTTCGTTGAGTTTTTTCAACTATTGATCGAAATTTCTGTCTTTCATATAGGAAAATGTACTTCTTGACCGTTAATAACAGGAACGAAACGATGTGCTTAACACACATTAAATACACAACCTTGGCATAGTAGAGTTTTTTCATACTAATCTGGTCTTTGTAAGGGGCGCAACGGCGCCCCTTCTTTTTTCTACCCTTCCGATAAGATGAGATTTTGTCAGCCAGTTTCATGTCATGTACATGATGCCCCTTGCATTTTATGACAATGTGACGCAGGTCACGCGCCGTTGGAAGTGCACGACGTAATTTTGCGGTCTATTCCAACAAATTTTACGTCATGCGATTGCATCAATACATTCCTATACTAGAATGGCTGCCAAAGTATCGAAAGGCCGATCTGAAGGGTGACTTGTCAGCTGGGCTCACTGTAGGTGTGATGCTCATTCCTCAGGGTATGGCTTATGCGATGATTGCAGGCATGCCTCCCATATATGGATTGTATGCTGCGACACTGCCTTTAATCCTCTATGCGATATTTGGTACGTCAAGACATCTGGCGGTAGGACCAGTAGCCATGGTTTCTCTGTTGACAGCTGCTGGAATAGGCACGATGGCAGAACTGGGTACGTCTGAGTATATCGCGCTTGCATTGACGCTGGCGCTTCTCGTCGGAGGGATTCAGTTCCTGTTTGGAGTTTTCAGGCTTGGCTTTATGGTCAATTTTCTTTCACATCCGGTAATCAGCGGCTTTACATCGGCTGCGGCACTCATTATAGGAATAAGTCAGCTCAAGCACCTTCTGGGTATTGACCTGGCGAGGTCGCATCACATTCATGAGATCATCATTCAAGCAATCGAACGTGCTGATGAAATAAACCTTGTCACAGTAGTTATTGGTGTCCTCGGTATTGGTCTCATTCTTGGGCTCAAGAAAATCAACAAGGCAATTCCAGGATCACTTGTGGCGGTAGTGGTAGGTATCGTTGCAGTTTCAGTATTTGGATTTACCGAATTGGGTGTAAAGATCGTCGGGGACGTGCCTGACGGACTACCTGCATTTGGAATCCCGAATATGGAATTGAGCAACATACTAGCTCTCATGCCAATTGCCCTGACCATATCACTTGTGGGATTAATGGAGAGTATAGCGGTTGCCAAAGCTGTGCAGTCCAAGCACAAAAATTACAAGGTGATTCCCAACCAGGAACTCATTGCACTCGGAATGGCTAACCTGGGCGCTGCATTTTTTCAAGGATTTCCGGTAACGGGTGGATTCTCACGCACAGCTGTAAATGATCAGGCCGGCGCCAACACAGGCCTTGCTTCTATCATCAGCGCCTTGCTCATCATCGTGACATTATTGTTTTTGACATCTCTCTTTTATTTCTTGCCAAATGCAATTCTGGCTGCTGTAATCATGGTGGCAGTTTTCGGACTTATCGATTTTAAGGAGGTTAAGTTTCTTTGGAAAAGCAATAAGGCAGATTTCTTTGTACTCATAGTCACGTTCTTTGCGACTCTTGCATTAGGTATTGAAATGGGTATTGGCGTAGGTGTCATACTCTCCCTTGCACTCGTCGTCTATCGCTCTTCAAGGCCTCATATTGCGGTACTAGGGAGGATTCCGGACTCATTATTTTACAAAAATGTGGATCGTTTTGACTCGCTCGAGCAAAGGAAAGACCTGCTCATCATCCGACCTGATGTCCGGTTGTATTTTGCAAATGTGAATTTTTTCAGAGATTTTCTGGATGAGCAAATAGCACTTAAAGGCAAAGATCTCAATGCAGTGATATTGAATGCCGAGAGTATGAATGAGGTTGACAGTACCGGAATACATGCCCTAAAAGATATTCTTGAAGATCTGAATTTGCAGAATATTGCGTTTTATATTACTGGTTTGAAGGGGCCCGTGCGCGATGCGTTTTCTGAAGCAGGATTGACAAAGATTATGAATGCACACAGCTTTTTTATATGTATTCAGGATGCCGTCAACTGGCATGATCTTCCGGAGAAACAACAAACAAACAACGATTATCAGGATTTTATTTCACAGACCGGAAAGCGATAACTTATGCCATACGGTTTGTTCAACTTATTGCAAGTCAAATTGTTAAACCATATATTGAAGTAATTATTTCAATGTGATTCAAGTCACTAAATGATTGCAAAGCCCGCTATACCTTTGCATTGCTTATTCACCAATTAAACAAGTTAGATGAAAATACAACAAATTTATACAGGATGTTTGGCAGAAGCTGCCTACTATATCGAAAGCAAGGGAGAGGCTGTCATTATTGACCCCCTGCGTGAAACAAAGCCGTATATGGACAAGATAGCACAGGAAGGTGCTAAGTTGAAGTATATTTTTGAGACGCATTTTCATGCTGATTTCGTATCCGGACATGTTGATCTTGCAAAGAAGACAGGTGCAACAATTGTATACGGACCGAATGCAAATCCGGATTACGACATTCATAGTGCGACTGATGGAGAGGAGCTAAAGGTTGGGGATATCACATTCAAGATTCTACATACTCCAGGCCATACAATGGAGAGCACAACATTCCTCCTCCGTGATGAGAATGGTGACGATGTTGCGATTTTTACGGGAGACACATTATTTCTTGGAGATGTAGGAAGACCTGATCTTGCAATAAAGCAAGGCTCTATCACAAGAGATGATCTGGCAGGCTTTCTCTTCGACAGCTTACGGGAAAAGATCATGCCTCTGTCAGACAATTTAATTGTTTACCCTGCACACGGTGCTGGATCATCATGTGGAAAAAATCTCAGTACTGAAACTTGGGGTACCCTTGGCGAGCAAAAGCTGACTAACTATGCCTTGCGTGCTGATATGACAAGAGAAGAATTTGTGGAAGAAGTGACAGCAGGGCTGACACCTCCACCACAGTATTTCTTCAAGAATGCCATGATGAACAAAACCGGATATGAGAGCTTTGACAAAGTACTGGAGCATGGTTTTGTAGCACTCGATCCTGATAAATTTGAGCAAATTGCTGAATTAAATGATGCGCTCATTCTGGACGTACGTTCAACTGAAGAATTTGTAGAAGGGCATATTCCGAATTCAATTTATATTGGAATTGACGGAACATTTGCACCATGGGTAGGAGCACTCATTACTGATATCAAGCA
>QMOR01000022.1 GCA_003648285.1 Bacteroidota bacterium | reverse complement strand
GAACCATATCTCCGCATTTAATCCGACATCCCCTTGCTGTTGAAATTGAAGGGTGAGGTTTTGGCCGTTGTAAGTGATTAAATCTGTTGAACTATTATTTCCATCACGCATGACGAAGGCTACCAGGAGCCGATCTTCACCATCAGGGGTGGTAAAGGCACTCTGGACGTTAGAGGTCTGGGCGGCTGAGCCAATCACAACTGCATTATTGTCATATGCCACCTGAGCTGGCAGAGCAAGCGAAAACAGACAGCAGAAAACGGTAGTACACCATGCGCAGGGTATAAATACATTTAGTTGCTTCATCATCGGGATTTTTGACTAAATAAAGATTAGCTATCCCTGAGCGTAAATCCTGTGTGAATGAATACACGGTGAAGTTGGATTAATTAACGGGATGAGTGACTCAAGGACTGGTATCATCCAGCCCTGTTTAATCGATTCACCAGTTCACTTTCAACACTATTATTTAATTCCTTGAATTAGGCAGCTATGGTGTAATTTCTTGCGCCAATTAGGTTTTGATTGTCATTTGTTGACTGGGTGAACAGTCATTCCACGGCATCCAGTAACCC
Organism: Bacteroidota bacterium; assembly: GCA_003648285.1. Taxonomy (GTDB): domain Bacteria; phylum Bacteroidota; class Bacteroidia; order Chitinophagales; family Saprospiraceae; genus B8-G4. Next base: position 16,294 of record QMOR01000022.1, on the reverse strand, counting down.
AAACACCCTATCGCCTCTCCGACGGTGCCCCACCACTGTTTTTCACCAACTTCTGTATTTCTTCATTGACTTCTTCCGGTGTTTTGTGGCCCAGTAGTACATAATTAAACCCCTGTTCGAAGTCGCCCCCGTACAGTTCAGGGTGGATATAGTAACCTTTGAACTCGGCAGGCTTTTCCACTTCTACCTGAATGCGGTGAGCATTGGCATACGGATCCTGGCGGATGCCAGTGACCTGCCAGCTGACCTTGATGTTAGGCTTGTCGGTGCGAATGGTAAATTGATTGTTGTGAATCTCTTCGGAGATGATGGCCTGAGCAAATTCGCCTAAGACGGTCAACTGGTACCTGAAATCCATATTCAAGACCTCAAAGTAATGAGGGAGCTCCACGATGGCGTTGCCAGCGCCGTCCGTGACAACATTACCATTGTAAATATTCATCATGTCCGGACTTTCCACAAAACTGTGGTACAAAAACTTGTTCTGCGGGTCGAGGGGATGGTCGATCTTGAATGAGCCGCTGCCCTTGGAAAGATCTCCTGTGATGGTGACATCGCCGCTGAAATAACCCGCATCACCGCCATTTTCCAATGATAAGATACCATGCTGATTATTCTGGAAAGCACGAAAGCCATCACCTGCATTGCCAATTGCGGCAACGCCATCTGACAGACCCTGATAGGCATTTACTCCAAAAAACTCACTTTCCGATGCCAAGAATCCAGCCCAGCATAAATTTGCTATAAAACCAGAGGTATTAATGACGCCTTGACGTGCCTTGAATCCATAACCAATATTGAACTGTGCATTGAAGCCTCCAAAGTTGCCTTCTGATTGAAAACCAGTTGTGCTATTGTCCTCCGAAAAAAATCCGGTATTGGTGTTATCTAATGCGTGAAATCCGTAATTCCCGTTGCTTGACGAGGTGAAACCATTATTTGTGTTGTTTATGGAACGAAACCCATCCACATCATTTAAACTTGCCTCAAAGCCATCAGTGCCGTTGGACATCGCCTTGAAACCGGTAGTTCCGTTGGAGCTCGCCTTGAATCCGGTAGCTCCGTTGGAGCTTGCTCTGAAGCCATCAGATCCATTTGAAATGGCCTCTATTCCGTTTTCCGTATTGTTTGTGGACAGGATGCCATCCAGACTACCTGTTGAAATGATAGCACTTCCCGTTCCGTTTTGCACTGTGAGGGGAGTGGCGATCTGCCCAAGACCATCCAGCACCATCGGTGTCAGACTAACGACAGGAGCAATGGCCTGTCCATCATAATGCAGAATTCCGTCGACTGCGTAAATCTTGTCATCCGTTACTGGCGGTGCAATAGAAGAGTCCCGCAGGGTGATTGAGCCGGTCTGACCCTCATCGTTCACTTCCCAAAGGATATTGCTGTCAGGGTCCATAACTCGTAAGACATGATGATCCGGGTCGCAGTAGTCCCCTATGCCGTCACCATCGATATCTGATTGATCGACGTTCGCGTTTGCCGGGCAGTTGTCGCAAGCGTCGCCTACTCCGTCGCTATCCAAGTCCGCCTGATCCGAATTGGAAGCATCAGGACAGTTATCAATGCAATCCGCAAAGCCATCGCTGTCAGTATCCGTATCCGGCGTGCCACATCCACAAATGCCCGGATCAATCTTGAGTGAATCACTTGGGCATAGATCTACACAATCTGCGGTGCCGTCTCCATCAGAATCAGTATCAGGGACTCCACATCCACAAATGCCCGGATCGGTCTTAAGGGGGTCTGCAGGGCAAAGGTCATCGCAATCGGGTACACCATCTCCGTCTCCGTCTGATGCTAGAAGCTCCAGACCGACAGCGGCCCATTCAGTAAAATTTGTAAAGACCCAGCTCATGTCATCTGTTCCACCTGAGGTCACCTTGATACTCCCTTGTCCAGAGTTATTATTACCTGGGACCGACGTCTCGTAAATTTCAACCTGATCAGCAGAGTTGGGTGAAATTGAGATCATGCCGCTAGGCACATCAGTCGAGATAGTGCCGATCAAAAGACCACTTGTATCACTAGTACTGAAATTAAATGTGGGACCGATACTACCTTGTCCTGCCTGATTTTCAGCATCTCCAAATGTGACATTCTGATCTACATTTTGAAAAGTGGCGGCCGCGACAATGACATCCGGGAGAGCACCGCCAGAGGTACTGAAATTCGCACTGATTGAGGAATTGATCGCCACTCCACATTCAAGGGCCAGGTACCAGATCTCCGCATTTATTCCGACATCCCCTTGCTGATGAAGTTGCAGCGAGAGATTTTGACCGTTGTAAGTAATTGAAGATGTTGAACTATTATTTCCGTCACGCGTGACAAAGGCTACAAGAAGCCGGTCATCGCCTGTAGGAACGGTAAATGAGCTCTGTACGGAATCGGCCTGAGCCAAAGCCCCGATAACAGTTGCATTATTGTCATATGTCACCTGGGACGACAGCGCAAGTGAAAACAGGCAGCAGAATATGGTAGTACACCATGTACAGGGAATAAATACATTTAGATGCTTCATTATCGGGATTTTTTATTCAATCAAGAATAGTTATCCCTGAGCGTAAATCCTGTGTGAATGAATACACGGTGAAGCTGGATTAATTAACGGAGTGGGTCACTCAAGGACTGGTATAATCCTTATTGTCTTGAGTAGACCTCGAGGAACAAATCCTTTCTACGTCTGCTGAGAGGAACCTCGTCGCCATTTGACAATTGAATGGTACCGCCTTCACTTTTCATATAGCGTGTCACAAAATTGAGATTGATGATATGTGACTTGTGTACTCTCAGAAAATTCTGACCCAGTATCATCTCATCATAGTGCTTTAGATGCTTACTTGAAATAATTCTTCGGCCATCGTTCAGGTAAAACCGCGTATAATTGCCATCGGACTCAAGCCGCACAATATCCATGACAGGCAGTATTTCAAGCGCTTTATCAGTCGAAATAGTGATTCTTGGATTGGTATTATCAAATGCAAGAAGATTCTCGATCAATGGTTCGGCACCTTCTTTGCCCGTCCTGTTCAATACCATTCTTTTTGCTCGTTCAACCGCCGCTTCAAGCTCTTCTAATATGATTGGCTTGAGGAGGTAATCGATCGCACTAAACCTGAAGGCTTTTATGGCAAACTCATCATGCGCAGTCGTAAATACGACCTGGAAAGAGGGACTCGGAATTCGCTTAAGCAAATCAAACCCGGTTCCGTCCTGCATTTGAATATCCAGCATGACAAGGTCTGGATCATGCCGTTCAATACAGCTGACACCGTCCTCAACACCATCTGCGACTGCAACCACTTCTACACCCGTGCAGTACTTGGAGAGCAACGTCTTCAAGGACTCGCTGCTATTACTTTCGTCGTCAACTATAACCGTACGCAACATCGAACTAGTTTTGAATTGGCAATTTAATATTTACCCGGGTACCGCTTGGAGATCCATCCTCAGAATAGAGGTCCTCGATGAAGATCACCTCTCCCTCAATATCCCCCTGGCTATGCAACTCCAATCTGGATTTCAGAATTTTCAGTCCTACAGAACTTCCCCCCTTGTTTTTATTTGAAGAGGCACTTGCCTGTCTTCCCACGCCATTATCCTCAACAATACAGCTGAGAATAGCCCCGTTTTGCCGCAAAGCGATCTTTAATTCGCCTTCACCCTTTTTGGGGATAAGACCATGTTGAATGGCATTTTCAACAACAGGTTGAATGATAAATCCCGGTATCTTGATGTCACTGTAGTCGAGTGCCGGATCCACGTCAATGTCGTACTTGAACACACCTTGAAATCGAAGGGATTCGAGCAGGATGTAATTTTCAACTAATTCTAACTCTTTGGACAAACTCACGTAGCTATCATTGGAATTGTCAAGGACAGACCTGAGCAGCTTGCCAAATCGACCCAAATAGAATATGGCTCCTTTTTCATCGCTCTTGGCAACAAGGTTTTGTATCGAATTCATCGCATTAAAAATGAAATGAGGGTTCATTTGAGCCTGCAACGCCTTTCTCTCAAGATCGACTATCTGCATCTGTATTTCATTCTGCTTTCTCATGCGACCGATCCTTATTCGATAGATCACAAACAACATACACAAAGCCAAAAGCGCAAGCAACAGTTGCACCCATAGTTTCTGCCACCAGTATTCACCCACCTTAATCTCGATAATTGCTGGGGCTCCCCAGTTATCACCGGTACCGGTCGCTTCCACATAAAATCGATAGTCCCCACCCTGAAGATTGACATAGGTCGGTCCCTTACTCCCTGCCCCAGTCACAACCCAATCTTCATTCACTCCTTCCAGTTTGTATCTAAATCTGTTATTGATCCTCGAAGAAAAAGAAATTGCGGAAAAATCAATTGTCACAGAATTTTGATTCGGCTCCAGGTTTAAGTAGTTAAGTGATAATCCCAAGCCATGGAGTTTGGTCTCGATTCCATCTACAAAGGCACTCACAAAGTATGGCTGAGGTGTTTCAGGGGCCGGAATCAAATCATTGGGATGAAAGATCGCGAAGACCTTCCTTCCAGAGAGGAAAAGCCTATCGTCATTAAATCGATCAATACGCTCATATCCATAGCGGCCCGTATTTGGCAATCCATCGTTTTTTGTATAACGTTGAGACAAGTCGTTGTGCGAGTTAATTTTTGTAATCGATCTTTCGGTGATGAGCCAGACATCCCCTTCAAGGTCTGTAAGGACATTATTTGTAGAAATCGTTGTGATGCGTGTGGATTCAAACTGGTCACCGTCTGTCCTCTGAATCAGATAAACTCCAGAATATGTTGACAACCAAATCCCCTTGGCGTCTTCATAGAAGTCGTGCAGATACAAAAATGGCTGTCCATCATTTACATTGGCACTAATGTCTATAAAATGGGAGGTCTCAGGGATATAAACCCATAGGTGATTCTTGTAACCCAACCACAAAAGCCCGTTTTGATCCAGGTGAAGTTTATCCACATGTTGAAGAAAATCGTGGTTTTTAAACGCTTTGATTTCAGTGTAATGTTTTAACTCTCCCCGCGACGGATACGCCATGTAGATGCCCCTGAGATTGCTGGACATCCAGAATTCATCCTTGGTGACAGTAGCAAATGAGCGAAACCTGTACGATTCTTGACTGAGATTCAATGGTATCTCCTTCACTATGCCCGATCCCTCTTTGTAATAGTAGAGCCCCTGACGTTCGAGGATCCAAAGCGTATCTCCCGACCAAAGTGCGTCCCATATCCGCAATTCCTTATTTGGTTTGACACCCTCGAAATTGTAGATATTCCAATTTTTATTGCGGAGGTTGTATGTGTAAAGTCCTTCACTGAAGTCCACGGCCAAATACAGCAAGTCTTGATTTCTCCCAAACGAAACACGCCTGGGTATATAATGCCTTGCATTTGTCATCAATGGACAATCAATGATCTCAATATGTGATTGATTCGGGTCGTGAATCCTGAGCCCATTGACATACCCGATCCAATACCTGCCCATTTTATCTATCATCACAGGTCCCAGGTCCATGACCGGGTCCGTTATGTTGTCGCTTTGCAAGTATGATTTTGCAGCTCCGGTCAAGGGGTTGAAACTTACAGCTCCCATCGTAGCGGAAATCCAAATGGCTGAATCCGATTCCGGGATGATAGAATATACATGCGTGTTAGTTCTGTTCCCCACCTCACTTAAAAGATGATCGTATTCTCCTGTAATGGGATCATAAATTGCTAAGCCAGCACCCCAACTCCCCCAGTAAATCATGCCGTCGGAATGGATATAAAGTGCATCCAACAAATTCAAAGCAAGCTCACGATCGTCTTTGAAGTAATTCAACCAATGACGTTGATAGCTTCCGGAACTTAAATGATATTCATACAATCCTGATTTTGTTCCGACCCAGACAACATCAGTGATTAGAGGGTCTTGCTCAGCAACAGTTACATAGCCACGGGTTCCATCAGGACTTATGAGCTGAAGAGATTTTATTGCACCATCCCTCAGGCTGTACTGAGTCAATCCATAACTGGATCCAACCAGATAGGTACTGTCGTTGATGACAACAGTCGTCTGAAGAATATGATCACCTTCTACCAACGCATTTTTTAAGATAATTTCTGTTTTATTGCCGGAAAATTTGTGAAGGATAAGGTGCTCTCTGCTGGTAAACACAAATTGACTGTTGACCTGGTCAATGTCCAAGTCTTCAAAGTGTCCTTTAAACATAAGATCAAGTCGGGAACCATCGAAACGAAACAGGCCATCATTCGTTGCTAGCCAAACAAATCCATACGGGCCTTCAACAACCTTTTTAATCCTGACTGTCTCGAGTATTTCCGTGCTAGCGAAACGGCTCACATGATCCAGATCGACTTGCGCCGTGAGGCATCGTATAGATACCAGCGATATGAAGCATAGGAAAAGACGAATCATCACTCTAATGATCAACAGATATTTGTGTTTGTACAAAATAGCATTTCTAATCAATAAGAAATGGGAATGCCATTGCAATCCGTTTAACACTCGTCAAGCCCGGCACACCCGACTGAGAAAAAACATGCGCCCGCCTGAATCTATAGATATGCTTGATACACTGCTGCAATTAAACGGTGCGACTTAAGAATGGAATGATACAGTCACTGGATCGAAACGTCAGGAAGGCAAGCAGAATGGAATTCTTGCAGGATGTCAAAACTTAATATTAAAATCAATCCGAAACCGGTTTCCACTTTCCCTGGACACATCCTCAGGATGATTCTTTTTAATCGCATCCACTAAGTATAGCCGGGTCATCACATTAAAGCCGGAGCCAAATGCATAGGCCAATCTGAATTCATGGCCCTTGAAATTACTGGATCGTGTACCCGATGTGTTTTCATAACTCCACCTTACCCAATCGTCCTGTGCGAAATAATCCACAACTGAATACTTCTGGATGTAGGCGTAATAATAAACGAAAAGAATATCTCCCTTCTTTTGAAGCTTGCCTATGGATAGGCTCGCTACAAAGCCTGTTTTGTCTGACTCCAGACCACTCGCTGTAATGAGACTATCATTGCTGTAGTCCTCGAAATTGACCATCAAATCAGCACCAACTGTTATGGGAATCCTTGTTTTCAATGCTACTTTGACACCGGAAGTAATGAATTGGTAACTGAGGAGCCCGATGCCCGGACCATCACTTTGTATCGGGATATCATTGAGCCTGTAATACCCACTCGCAGCCGTAATACCAATTTGATCAAGGCCAAAATCAAACGCCAATTGAAGGGCGCTAAAAGATGCATCAGTATTAAATTTCTGGCCATTGGAATACACAATAAAATAACTTGCTGTGGGTTTGAAATTCACCCTCTCACTCAACTTGATATTGCTTCCAAATGCAAGACCATCAGGATTGACATCATCATCCCAAAACAATTCGTTTTGCTTCCAGAATGGAAAGTTATTTTTTCCACCCCACCACCAGAAATGTTTGTGATTTCCCCTGATAAATGCTTTGTCAATTTTAAAGTTCGGTGTTTCAAACCCTTTACCCAGAGTACTGTGAGGAGACTGCTGATCTCTCGGATCTCCCGATCGAAGCCTTACCCCAAAAGATATCTGATCACTCCAATTGTACTCGAAGCCAAACCGAAGTTTAAATCTTAGGCGTGTTCGGTCGTCTCTGAAGGTTCCGTCCGACCTTTGTGAATTCCAGTCAGCTTCACCTCTGAGTCGAAAATCACCGTATAGCAGCAGTGATTTGTATCTTCCAACCACGTCAGCGATCTGCCTTTTTCTTTCTTCTGATGCATCGAGCACCTTGATCATATCCACTGCTCCGGTTTGATCGATTTCCTCAGTATTAACCCGGGTGATCTTGTTTGCTTCAATGTTTACAAAAAATTCCCGATCCGGTCCATGTAGGCTTTTTGTTTTAATGAGATAATTGCCCGGGTCCAGATCCACCTGAGTTGGGCTTTCATCAATTGAGCTCAGGCTGTTATGGATGCTTTTGATAAGCTCTCCGTCAGTACTGTAGATATCATAGGGGAGGTGTGGATAAAAGTATATGCCACCGTCTTCTACGGGAGAAGTTTCTGTAAAAACAACCAAGGTTCCTGTTTGCTGGATGCCGGTGGAAGTAGTCGCCAGCCGAACCCCAATGAAGTGCTGCATGATAATTTGTTGTGCTTCATTGGTTTGAGTCCAGATTATAAAATTCTGCACCACGGCGTTGTCCTCTCTGAATAGCAAATACAACGGTCTCGAAATCGGGTAATTCAGGTTGGTTCTGCCAGGGCTCTGTCCTTCAATCGGTACGATGTGTACGTTGTCTGTCCTGTTAATAAATGCATTACTGATGTGACCAATGGCCCCCGGATTTTTTGCAACAGAGTCGATGATGGCCGGATCGGGTCTTATCTCCCGGCACCGGGAATATGCTTCACCGCCAAGTACCTGCTCTCTGAATACATTGCTAGTAGCCGAGCCGCTACCTACGACATAAGGTTGTATGTCCAGATCATTGCCTCCAAGTTCTTTCCAATTTGTGATCTGGCCTGTAAATATTGCTTTCAATTCTGCTAGTGAAAGATTGCTGATGGTGTTGCTGCCCGGGACGATGACTGCTATCGCATCGCGTGCTATTAAATTTGAAACAACACCGGACTCAAGTGTGCCTGGTTTTGGCAGTTTGGCGATGCCGGCCAGATCAGTGTTTCCGTTTACAATCGCCTCTTCACCACCACTGCTCTCAACATCAGTTTCTACCTGAAATGTTGCTTCGCGATAGACCGAAGAGGCATTTTGTATGAATATCCCTACTGTCGACGAGCCCACGTACTTTATTGTGGGAGGACTCGTCAGGGCCTCCATGTCTTCGGCTGCTGTGATAAAGCGCCTTTGCACCACAGTTTGCCCCTCGGGCGATATTGTCCAGTCAATAAAATCTTTCACGCGTTTTCTGTTCCACCAAAGCAAATACAAGGGTCGGGCGATTGGATAGTTCCTGTTTGACAGGAGTGGTTCTTGCCCGTCAATGGCGATGGGTTTGACATATTTATTCGGACTTAAAAAAGAAAAACTGATTTGCCCGATCGCACCAGGGTCATTCTTGACTTCAACCAGGATATTGACGTTCGGACTTGCGACCTTGCAATTGACATACTCCGATTCTCCCAGAACGAGGGACCGGAAGACATTTCTTGTCGCAGATTCGAAACCTACGATGTAAGGATGTATTTCCATGTCTGGCCCTCCCAAATCCTGCCAGTTGCGAATTTTTCCGGTGAAAATGTCTTTGAGTTCGGCCTGGGTGAGATTGCTGACTGGATTTTTTTCATTGATCACCACAGCGATAGCATCCCATCCGATCAACGTACTGAGGACCCCTTTTTCAAGTACATCTGCTTCCGGTGCCCGTGCAATTCCGGCAATATCAGTGAGTCCGTCAATAATTGCTCCTTCACCATCGTCACTCTTACCGGCAGAGTTTATTCTGAACTCAGCCTTGTCATAGGCGCGCTCAGCGTCTTCGATAAATTTTGCGATCGTAGGAGAACCTTCATAACGCAGGGTTGGTTTTGTCTCCTGTGCCTGGAGCAATCCTGTACATAATAGCACACTTACAACGACAAGCCAGGTGCGACCTTGTATCATACCAATGATTTTCTTTCACTTTGACTCAGGTTGGATGATAAAAATACACATTTGTTATTTATTTAATATAATAAGTCCTTCCAATCAATTGGTTAAGTGAAAAAAATCAGTGCACGTATGGCATGTCAATGGGTAAAAAAAATAAAAAAGCCCCGGGCTTGCGCCACGGGACTCTATGTAATTGGGTTTTGTTCTATGTGCTTTTTATCAATAAAACCATAGGAACACACCTCCTTAATCTATCTTCACAAACTTCAGCAGTCTGATCTCCTGGTCAACCCGATATCGTACCAAATACAGACCGGCCCCGAGGAATGATGTATTGAACTTGTATGTATTTATACCCTTCACCGCATGTGATGTTGCAGAATCAATGTGCCTTCCCTGAGCATCAAAAATGTCAAAAACTACAGATTGATTTTTGGGTATTTCAAACCTTATCGTCACCTCGTCAATAGCAGGATTTGGAAAGATCTCATCACCATGATTTTCTTTATGACGGACACGAGCAATAGGAGAGTCTGATTCAGAACCTCCAGTACTCGTGAGGTTCATATCTTTTTCAAGTATGGGAATATTAAAAGAATGACACGGATTTGATCCACAAGGGCCCAGAAGATCGCCATGTCCAAGATGCACAGCAACCAGGCTATCGTCTATACATTCAGTTGTGCTTTGCTGTGTAAGCGGATCAAGATGGCATACCTGAACACTCCGGTTTAAATTGCATCGCACATCCACCGCAAGCACAGGGACTGACCCCTCTATCGTACACCCTAACGCATCAGTCACAGTTACCGAATACAGATGATGGAAAAGAGGACACACGGTGATCATCTCCGTGGTGTCATTTGTCGACCACAAGTAGCTGAATGGAGGGACGCCTCCTGCTATCTCGACCGAGATGTCAGTACATTCCGCAGGTGCATAGCCGATGTAGACAATAGCACAATCGTCAATACCCAATTTCATTTCTTCGCACGGAATGATGCATACGTCTGGTCTGCCGTCCTGATCTTCATCTGGAAGTGATGCGATACTGTAAGATGTGATGGCAAAAATGTATTGTTGACTGTCTGGTTGACAGAAGGTCAATTCGAGATTTTGCTCACCGCTCAGGCAGATGATTTCATTTACAGGAAAGGAATCATTACACCCAATTTGAAACGACATGCCATTCGGAGAGCCTGGCCCGGATATGATCTCAAGCATCACAGCTACCGCGTCTTCTGCCAGCGTCAACGAAAAATGCGCGCACATGTCAGTTTGGCTCCCGGGCTGATCACAACAAGATCCTTCAATTAGAGTTTCAGGCGATATCCAGGTGCTATCAGCCATGCCCGACAGATCAACCGTGAAAACCGGCACTTCATCGTCACATATGCCAAAACAAGGGTCATCGGGGTCACATTTGTTGTTTACCGTGATCGTCTGAATGCATGTAGCAGTATTACCACACTGGTCCTCTGCGATATATCGCCTATAAACGATACCCGGACACAACCCCAGAGATGTGGTGTCATCGCCAAGATGTTTCACGGTCACTGTGCCGCACATATCTGTAACGCCGACGGTGCTGGCGTCGGCATCCGGTACATCACTCGCACAGTCAACGGTGATATCAGCAGGGCATTGCATCATGGGAGGTTGCAGATCGTCAAGAATTGTCACGGTATAGCTGCAGCTTGCTTGCCCACCACATCTGTCCACGGCATGTACAGTCCTTTGGAGCACCTCTGGACATCCTCCCAAACTGGTCTCAATAACCTTTATGCTGACAGAGATAATTCCACAAGTCGACGATATCATGCCTCCGAGAGCAATAAACTCCGCGACATTCCTCGGAATGGCAGCTTCAGGGCTATTGCATTTCGCTACAAGGTCTTCAGGACATACGATATCCAATACAGCATTGAAGATGTATGGCGACTCGTGCATCTTGTCCCTGGTAGTTTTTGGTGAGTACTTGTCATCCGTCCATGCATCATCCAAAAACAGTGAATTTGCAATCGAATAGTAATTATTAAGATCAGAATTTTTAAAAATGGCATCAGATCCTGCCATGACATTGGGAATGCCGGCAGCAAGTCCAAAAATAAGCAGAATCATAAGTCTGCCTGATCTATTGAGTAAGGGGGTGATTACAGGATAGTAATCTAAAGCTATCATATGCGTATCATATTTTAGTCACCACTGTTGTGGTATGAGAAAATCACGGAATTTGGCAAAACGCCAAATAAGGGTGAGCGGAAACCAAAATAAATAGAGGGGGAGATGATCAAGATGAGAACCTAAATCTAAGCCTTCCATTTGATGAATGCAAGAAATGTTCCGTTTTTTAGAGAGTAATTGATCCTGCGACTGTAAGCCTGCACGCCATCCCGACTACTTTAAATCGTCGGAAGGGGCTTGAGATTTGACAATTTTGCAAAGAAGTGTAATTATCTCCCAAAGAGTACTATTTTTGCGACCCGAATACGAGAAATGTGCACCTAATGAGACGCGCATGTGTTCGGAAAATGATATCGCGGGGCGCAGATTCGCTGTTTAGCGGACTTAGCCCATTGCGAATGGTAATATCGCGGAGTGGAGCAGTTGGTAGCTCGTCGGGCTCATAACCCGAAGGTCGCAGGTTCAAGTCCTGCCTCCGCTACTACAAATGCCTTGTAACCTATTGGTTATGAGGCATTTTTGTTTTTCGGGTAACATTGGAGTTGCAAAAACTCTCCTGACTGACCCGATTTGCACTCTTTTCAAGCCCAGCATGACTCAGCTGGTTCACTATACTTTTATCCCCCTGAAGATACGACACACCCACCGCTTCTTCTGCATAGGGATAAGTAGATGCCCGGATGCGTTTTTCAAAACATTGCTGTATGTATGAGGCGACCCAGATAAAGCATAATGCATGAGAGCATGCCGTTGCATGGATATGTAGTGGGGGTTTTAATGGTTCACGGACCTTTGCTGAAGATGTCAGTCTGGCGACATATAGCAATAGAAGATCTGAGGACGTGCAGCGATATGTCCGTAAAATCAGTTTGTACAATTGACGAGTTGAAAAACTCAAACAGACTAAATTTGAAAAAACGAAAAACACAACTATGTTCCAGTACAAAATACTCATGTATTGCGCAATCGCAATTTTAATGACTTCAACTGCTTGCTCTGGCGACGGTGATGGAGGGGCAACTCCCTCAAACAACAATTCGGCTCTGGTCGGTATTGTATCTGTTTTGGATCTTGAAAATGCTGGCGATGCCGGCGACCTGAGAGTCCTGTTTTCTGTAGCTGATCCGGAATCAATAGACGAGATTAGAATATACATCGCCCCTTCGAATAGATTAACCGGATTGAAGAGTGCAGATCTGGAGGGACTAGGAACAGATAATTATCAAACAGTGTCGATAGCGGGAGATACATACGATGTCCGTATGAATTCCAACTTGTTAGATATTGAAGGAAACGTGATTACTCCGGATACGGATTACGCTATGGTTTTTGGGACGGTTGCCAGTGATGTGCTGTTCATGGATTTCAATGAGGAATTTTCATTTACAGACGAGCATTATCTCAATGGCGATTATAAGGGCACGTGGGATGATAACCTTGACTCAGAATTTCCTGTCTCAGCAACTTTGGCATTCCTGGCAGGTGAGTTGCGGGGTGCTTTCTTTGCAACTATTTCGTTGGTGCCTTGCTGTGGAGGTGTGGACGATGGGAAATTGTCGATAAAACTGGACGGTACAACAATTACGAGTTTCCGATATGATCAGCAACTAGACGACTTTGGTAATGGGACTCCTTGTCCAGGATTATATGTCGGAGATGGTGAGGTTACGAATTATACAACCCTTGTAATTCATTATACCGGGAATGATTGCGAGGGAGAACATATAGATGGTCTATTAACATTAAGAAAGAGATAGAATGGCTCAGTCAATTTGAACCTGCGTCCGCCAATCCGCGGATGCGAGCCCAAAAAGTGTAATCTTTACTGTAGCCAATCACACTTTTATGCTATCCAACTACTTCAAAATCACATTTCGCAACCTCTGGAAGAACAAGCTGTTTGTCACAATCAATATCGCTGGCTTAGGTATCGCCCTCGCATGCTGTATTGTAGCATATCTCAATTGGCAATTCAACACTGAGTTTGATGCAAATCATGCCAATGCGGAGCAAATCTATCGTGTGAACTTTACACGGATTTCCAGTGGTCGGTCCATTAAGAATGGATCGTGTCCTGCGCCGTTGGGTCAGATCATGGCAGAAAATTTTGCTGGTGTGGACGATGTGATCAGGTATTCTCCAAGTGGGGGTAACTTCAAAGTGGGGCAGGAGGTATTTAATACGGCAGTAACTGCTGTAGATGAAAATTTCTTCGATGTTTTCACTTTTGACATGGTGCATGGTTCTTCTGATCAGCTGAAGGACAAGCGTGCAATTTATATCAACGACAAGCTTGCCAGTCGCCATTTCCCTGATCAGGAGAATCCTGTAGGTCAGACGATGACATATATCTATGGTGATCAGCGTATCGATTTCAGAGTGGCAGGCGTATTCCGCGCCCCTCCCTTAAATAACAGTTTTCAGAGAGCGGAGTCATTTGTGCATTATGACAATGCCCGGGAAATTGGTGGTATGCAGACCAATAACTGGAAGCATTTCAATACAACATTTGTAAGGATAACTTCTCCTGATGCGGTGGCGGCCATTGAGCGACAATTGAAGGAATATGTGTCCGTTCAGAACGAGGCGAAGAAGGACTATAAAGTGGAAGAGTACTATCTCGACGCTTTTGCCGGTATGGCTGTAAGAGCCGAGAGTGATGATGTCTGGAATCATTGGACTGGCAATAGTCTTCCAGTCGCTGCGGCAATAGCACCAGGGGTGATGGCAATTCTGCTCCTGCTTCTGGCATGTTTCAATTTTGCCAACACGTCTATCGCAATTGCAAATCGGCGTATCAAAGAAATAGGCATCAGAAAGGTGCTCGGATCTAACAAGCGTCAATTGATTGCGCAGTTTCTTGGCGAAAACATGATTTTAACAAGCATGGCCGTGATTTTTGGAGTGGCTTTAGCAGCGTTTCTCGTACCGGCTTATAGCGCAATGTGGATATTTCTGGACATTGAATTGAATTTATTGAGCAATCCGGACTTGTTGTTTATGCTGCTTGGTCTTTTATTATTTACAGGAATTGTAGCCGGAAGTTACCCGGCATTTTATGTCAGCAAATTTGAACCTACCACAATACTGAGGGGCGCTGTAAAGTTTAGTGGCACAAATCTGTTTACGCGTGTATTATTGACTTTGCAATTTTCCATATCAATGATCACGATTATTTCCGCTGTGATGTTTGCCCGCAATGCCAATTATCAGGCAGAGTATGACATGGGATTTGATATAAAAACTACTTTGACGGCCCAGATTCGGAATGAGAGCAGTTATACAAGGCTCCATAACGAACTTCAAGGCTATGGGGCTATTACATCCATGGCAGGATCACGACATAGTATCGCGAGGTCGTGGTATACAGATCCTATAAAATACGACTCAAAGGAAATTGATGTGAACATTTTTAACGTCGGATCAGACTATCTCAAGACTGTCGGGGCAGAGTTGAAAGAGGGGAGGGACTTCAAAGAGAACAGCAGGGTAGATGTTGAAAATTCTGTCATTGTAAATGAAGAGCTGGTACGTGTTTATGGTTGGGCAGACCCTCTCAATAAACGTATTTTATTGACGGATACGCTACCTCTGTATATTGTTGGCGTGGTCAAGGATATTTATTTTCAAGGGGGATTGTGGGACCCGATCAGACCCATGATGTTGCGATACGTGCTGCCTGAGGATTACAGGTTTCTCACCGTCGCGACCACCCAGGACAAAATGCCTGAAGTCAAAAAGCTCATGGAGGACAAGTGGAAAACCGCTTTCCCTGATGAATTATCCACGATCAGGACGATGGATCAGGAACTTGCGGACGCGGCAGAAGTGAATGCGAACATCCGCATCATGTTTTTATTCCTTGGCATAGTTGCGATAGTTTTGTCGATGATAGGCCTTTTTAGCCTCGTCTCCTTAAGTCTGAATAAGCGCATGAAAGAAATCGGTGTGCGCAAAGTTCTTGGAGCGTCTCTGGCAAATATCAGTGTAAGGATGAGTCGGGAATTCTTTATTATTCTCTTGCTCGCCTCAATAATTGGGGTTGTTGCCGGATATTATCTAGCAGACATGCTCATGGCCAGCATTTGGGCGTATTACGTGGGCGTAAGTCCCTGGATATTTGTGAGCTCAATATTAATTCTACTCCTGATCGGCATGGCTACAATACTCAGTAAGGTGGTGAAGGCAGCAACCGTAAATCCTGCGTTGATATTGAGGGATGAGTGAGAGCCTGATTGTGTCTTACTCGTGTGGAGACTTGATCCCGTCGTACTGAGTATTTCCCCAGGCTTTATGCACTTCCGCCATCTTTTCATCGATCCATTTTTGGGAGTCCCGGAGTAGTGTCCATGCATTGTCAGAAGAAATCGGCTCGCCAATCTCAAGGTGCAGCTCGTGCTGGCTTTTTCCAAAGTGGCTGAAAAAATGTCCTACAATACTCTCTGTATGATCCCAATAATCACCGATGTCTCT
>QMOR01000021.1 GCA_003648285.1 Bacteroidota bacterium | reverse complement strand
TAATATCCAGACGGTTGTAGCGCGCCGTGCCATCCATTTTCTCAGGAAGTAATTGTCGCATCTGATAATGCACAGAATCGGATGAGCCTTGCATCATGATAGAAATCACCGGTCGTGCCCACTGAATGAGTCCCCAGTTTTTGGCCTTCTTGTATTTAATTGGTTCATGCGAATAGCCTGTTCCCAATGAAAGCATATAGAACGGTTCGAGGATTTCCCTTGCTTGTACAGCATCACCTGAAAAATCGCGGAGGTTTTTTCCGGGCTCTTTGAAATCGCCATGATCAAAGATCTCCTTGGCTTCACAATAAGCAAGTGTGGCAGGATTGTTGGCAAAAACACCGCCATCGATCAGCGCAAGCTCTGTTTCGCCTCGCGTCACCTGGTTTGGC
The DNA here is from genome assembly GCA_003648285.1 of Bacteroidota bacterium. GTDB lineage: Bacteria > Bacteroidota > Bacteroidia > Chitinophagales > Saprospiraceae > B8-G4. The sequence goes on along the minus strand of QMOR01000021.1, from coordinate 16,519 downwards.
TCAAAATATGTCGGTGCGGCAGAAGTAGACCGTGCGACTTCGGTCATCAAAAAGTCTTCAGCGTCGGGGTTGGAATTTGCCAGACGCGATTTGAATATAAAGGTGCGTCGGCTCTCCAGTTCGTAAGAGGTGATCAATACCCGGGTCAAACTCTCGCTGAGTTTCGTCTCACCAAAATATTCCTGCAGTATCCTCTCAATACCTTTATAACTGTATGTCTCTTCAAAAAGATCGTCCAGCACCCCAAGGAATTTAAATGCCTTTGGCTCATAGAATATTTCCTGGCCTCTTTCGGCGTACAAATTGGCGAGGTCCTGTGCAGTGAATTTTGGCGCACCGATTTCGTCGGGGACAGTGAGCCCAAGACCGAGGATGCCTCCAGTCGAAGTACCAGCGACCAGGTCAAAGAGCGAGCTAATTGGTTGTTGAGTACGCTTTTCAATCTCAGCAAGAATGAGTGCCGGGATGATACCGCGGATGCCACCTCCATCGATGGACAGGATTTTTACAGTTTCTGAAGACATAGGTGCAGAGTGTTTAGTGAATAAATGGGAGTGAGGTCAGACAGTAATTTTTACTGCGAATTCAAGTTACGAAATGTCTGGATAGCATCCCGAATCAGTCACTAGAAGCCATGTGCACCGTCGTGGTAGGATAAGCAAACTCAACACCCATCTCCTCCGCAACGCGTATGATGCTAAATAGCAACTCTTCCTTGACTTGCACATCTTCTGCGTACGAAGCCACTTGTATCTGGCAACGAAACATAATGGTGATGGAAGAATCTGCCAATCCTGTCAGATGCACGTACAAGGGGTCGTCATTTGTTCTGGGGTGATCAAGGACCAATTGCTTGAGGCGTTTGATATACGCTTCGATTAAATCAGGCGGAGTTTCATACGTGACTCCTATTTGAATATTGAATAGACGTGATAGCCGCACCCCGAGATTTGTCAATGGCATATCGGCCACCGCGCCATTCGGAATGGAGACAATCGACGTGTCGATTTGCATCAGACGAGTGGAGCGAAATCCTACTTCTACAACCGTTCCTTCGTGGCCGCCAGCCATGATATAATCGCCAACCTGAAAGGGCTTGTCAATAAAAATCATCGCAGATCCAAAGAGATTCTGTACAGTATCCTTGGCCGCGAGTGCGAGAGCAAGACCACCGATGGAAATACCCGCGATGAGGGCCGTGACATTCACATCGAGGAGATCAAGAATGATAAAGGTACTAATGATGACAACCACAATTTTACCCATCTTGCTCACAATCGGGAGTAGTTGATCGTCCATTTTACTCTCTGTGCCTTCAGTCAGTGCCTTGGCCCTGTTGGTGAAAATGTTGATGAGGGTCATACCCGCCATCATGAAGATGAGGGTCATGATCACATCCAGCGACCTGTTGGCGAAGTCAGAGCCACGCACGGGAAGTTGAATGGCCGGTAACATCATTCTTGCAACCCAGATACTCACAAAGAATGCCATGTAGCGAGCGAGGTTCCTGCTTTGATTAGGACCGACAAACTGCCAGTTTTTACGTCTCTTCGTGGCTGATCGAATCATCCATGTGATGATGCGACTCAGTATGAAATACACGAGCAAGCACAGGATAGTGATGAAGGCAAATCCTGCATGCTGCCATAGGAATAACCCCAGAAATTTGGCATTGGCCTTATGTGGTAAAATGCGCACAAGAAAATCTGATCCCAGCGGATACAGATTGTGATGCAGGTCCGGAACAAGCGAAACTGTCTCACGAGAGTAATACCACTTCCCGTCAATACGCTCGAGATAAATCTCCGGCACCTTGTGTGGAAATGGTGTGTAGTACGGTTTTTCAGTAATAGAGTCCAGGTAAGCTTCTTCCTGAGGCAACTTGTTTAGCCTGACAAACAATCCCAGGCCGTCGTAAATCTGCTTGATTTGAACGGCGATCTCAACGGCGGCAGCACTGTCGAGTATCGGTGCAATTGTCTGCATGGCAATTTCCGGCTCGTATGAATCCGACTGCAAAAAGAAGAGGTGTACATAAATTGTGTTGTATGGGCTCTCAAGCGTTGGCTCAGGCGCTGTCGCGAGTTGAGCTGTACTTTGAAGAGTAAAGCACGTAAATGCAAGAAAAAGAGCTACTTTTATATTATTGATTGTCATAATATCAATTTTTCGACAGTCGAAAATACGGCAATTTGATCGAAAGTCGTTTATTAAGTATTGGTCTGGAAAGTAATTTAGCTGAATGTCACTTTATGAATCAACAGACTGATAAGTAATTTGACCGAAAGTCGTTTTTTAAGACAATGGACTGGAAAAGTGCAATAAACGGATTCAAAGCTTTTCTCAAAATAGAGCGCTCTCTCTCACCTCACTCGGTGGAGGCGTATCTCAGTGATGTCCATCAACTTGCAGGATTTCTGGAGGAAACAGATTCAGGCACAAACCCGCTCAATGTCACCCAAGCCCACATTCAGTCTTTTATTGAGCGGCTCAACGAGCTTGGACTTAGTGCGCGTACACAGTCACGGTTTTTATCTGGACTCAGGGCATTTTACAGATATCTCTTTATTGAGGAAGCGATCACTCAGGATCCGATGGAACTCATCGACGGGCCAAAACTCGATCGGAAGCTACCCGAAGTGCTGAGCTACGATGAGATACAAGAGATGATTCAATGCATCGATCTGAGCCATCCACAAGGCACGCGCAACAAGGCGATCATCGAGACACTGTATGCATGCGGTTTGCGTGTGAGCGAGTTGACCGGGCTTCGTATTTCGCATTTGTATCGGGACATTGGCTTTGTAAAGGTTTTGGGAAAAAACGACAAGGAAAGGCTCGTGCCAATTGGCTCTCAAGCGCTCAAGCATATCGGATACTATCTCGATGGGGAGAGGCGTGGGATGCTCAATGTCCAGCCCGGAAGTCAGGACATTCTCTTCCTCAACAGACGGGGAAATGGTCTGAGCCGGGTTATGGTGTTTCACATTGTGAAGGAATTGGCAAACCTGGCAGGAATAAAAAAGAAAGTGAGCCCGCATACTTTCCGGCATTCATTTGCGACACATCTCGTAGAAGGTGGTGCGGATCTGCGCGCTGTGCAGGAAATGCTCGGTCATGCTTCGATTACGACCACTGAAATCTACACCCATATGGATACAGATTATCTCCGTGAAACGATTCTTTCTTTTCACCCCCGCAACAAGTCTGCCTGAACAGGTGAATAGTTCCTTCCGATCTACCTACTTTTGCCGCATGTTTTGTCAATGGCAACATTCTCATACTTCCTTGGGCGTCGACTTGGTCCCTGTGCCTTACACGACGAGTACGTCATTGGGTAATAAATTGACCTACCTGATCAATGCAGCTCTCGTCGTACTCATTTTTGCACAATGCGCTACACCAGTGGCACCCAGAGGTGGGCCAAAGGATCACACTCCGCCAAGCGTCGTAGTGGAAGAGAGTACGCCTAATCCAATGATAAATTTTGACCTTGAAGAGATTCGTATTACGCTTGATGAATGGGTACAGCTCAAAAATGTAGGGACAGAGGTCATCATTTCTCCACCCATTGAGCCTAAACCGTTTCCAACGCTGGATCGCAAAACGGTGATCATACCCATTGATCTCGAAACAATTCAGGACAACACGACATACACCATAAATTTTGGAGAGGCAATTCAGGACATCACGGAAAGAAATCCCCTCTTCAATCACACTTTCGTTTTTTCAAAAGGCGATTACGTGGATTCACTGAGTATTTCCGGGACAGTCTTCAATGCACATACTGGCGAGCCTGAACCGGGAGCACGATTTATCCTCCACGACAACTTATCCGATACAGCCATTTCGAGGTTATTACCATCCTATTTTTCATCCACTGATGAAAACGGAAGGTTTCAACTCAATTTTTTGAGACCCGATACTTTCAGAGGGTACGCAATCAAGGAGGCGGAATTTGGAAATTACCGTTACGATGTGGGTGAGCAACTGGGATTTTTAGACGAACCCGTAGCGTTGTTCGGTACGGATACCATTGACTTGAGGCTATGGATATTTACGCCGTTGACACAGATGAAAGCGGCTTCATCACGTCGGCAGGAAGAGGCATGGAAAATTGCATTGACACGCGAGGCCTCGTTTATTGAAATAGGAGGTGATACGGCAGCAATCATTTATTGGGAACATACAGCCGACACGATAAAGCTATGGCACAAATCGCCCGATACACTAAGTATTGAAATTTTGGAGGCCGGTGTACCCTTTGATACGGTGGCCATTACACCTTATATTCCTGAAGAGGCGTCGCTTTCTGTTTCATTGAATGCAAAGAAGCAACACCCTGATGATCCCGTGCGCATTTTGGTAACAACTCCTGTGGCATCAGTGGATAAAAGTTTTTTCCGTGTGGCACAAGGCGATTCGGTCGACCTCACATCATTCGGATTGGAAATTGACCAGCTTGATCCACGCATGATTTATCTCAGTGCAGAATGGGTAGAGAAGGCCAGCTATCATGTGCGGTTGTTGCCTGGAGCAGTGACGGATATATTTGGAAACAGCAATGATACTTTGCAATACGTTATTTCCTTTGACGAGCGTGTTAATTTTGGACTGCTCAATTTGACATTAACCGGAATTGATTCTACGAAACAGTATATTCTGACATTGCTGGATCATGATAAAGAGGTCGAAACAAGGATCATGACCACTCGATCGGATCGTGTACTCGTCTTTGACCGATTACCGGCAAGGGAGTATATGGCCAGGATAATCGAAGACCGGAATGCAAATGGGATATGGGATACGGGGGATTTGGAAACAAAACGGCAGCCCGAACGTATCTTTATGCAGAAGATAGAAGGTATGCGACCGGGATGGGATCTTGATTTGACAATAACATGGCCTGAAAAGTGAGATTATATACAGAGAATCTGGTAAAGTACTATGGTCGCCGCAAGGTGGTGGACAATATGTCTATCGAGGTGAACCAGGGGGAGATAGTCGGCCTTCTGGGTCCAAACGGTGCTGGAAAAACAACGACATTTTACATGGTGGTGGGCTTTATCAAGCCAAATGAAGGGGCTGTTTATCTGGATGGAAATGATATCACCAACCTTCCGATGTACAAGCGTGCTCGTCGTGGGATTGGATATCTACCACAGGAGGCATCTGTCTTTCGAAAAATGTCTGTCGAGGACAACATTGCAGCCGTTTTGGAAATGACAAAACTCACCCGCAAGGAGCAACGTATAAAGCAGGAGTCGCTCATCGAGGAGTTTGGTCTCGAAAAAGTGCGCAAGAATATTGGTGACAGTTTGTCGGGTGGAGAACGGCGAAGGACTGAAATCGCCAGATCTCTCGCTACAGATCCGAGATTTATCCTGCTCGACGAGCCTTTTGCAGGTATTGATCCAATAGCCGTTGAGGATATACAAGCGATCGTCTCCCAACTCAAGACAAAAAACATAGGCATATTGATTACCGATCACAATGTGCAGGAGACCTTGTCCATCACAGACAGAGCCTACCTGATGTTTGAAGGCCGGATACTCAAGGCGGGTACGGCTGAAGAACTCGCGGAAGATGAAATGGTCCGCAAAGTATACCTGGGACAGCATTTCGAGCTTCGAAAAAAGAAAATTTGATAACGGCGGAGATGAAGCATATTGCATGCATAGGAATATTGACACTCTTGATGCTCGGCTCTTGTGGCAAGCGCACCATCAGGTTGGATCGTACGCTTCGCCGGGCGATTGATACCACTGCTGCAAAGCAAATGGTCATTCTTCGCCCGATCCTGGATTCACTATGTGAAGAACGTTATGACAGCTTGGTGCAAGCCGCTGTGGATTCGATTATGGAAAGGCGGCAATTGGAAATAAAACAAATCATCTCTGATGAGGGCAAATAAATCACTTCTGGTCAGGCTGCGCGTACCGTTGCTAGTTTCAACGACTATCCTGTGTGCTTTCATTTTGCTGGGTTCAGATCAAGGTTTTGGCGAGGATCAAAAAGAGATCATCGATCGCGGTGTCGAGATCAAGATAGAGGAGTATATCAAGCGCCAGGATAAGCGTTGTTGGGATCGCGCACTCGAAGAGGCAGTTTCCCTCGTCGATTCCATGGTGAGGGCAGGGGCCATGGGGTCACGTATAGACCCGGTTGTGAAGCCTCCGCGCCCGTATAAACCTGGAAAGCCAGAGATAAAACAGCTCCCGGATAGCCTGGATCACAGCAAGGTGCTTAAGGATTAATTCTACTCGGTCAAACTATTAAAGTAACGCCACAGCTTTTTGTTGAGCCTCTTGATATGCGACGTGTCGTTGCCAAAAAGACCTGCAAAGCCTGAGCGACTTATTTGGCTTGGAAACGGTTGAGGAAGAATATTTAACGCGCTATCCATCACGAGAAATGCATCGATCGTCGTTTCTGTAGTTCTTCCGACTGATAGGATGTACACTGCGGTTGTCTTGTCTAGTTCGAACTCTGCCTTCATGTCCGCTTGATACAATTTGCTTTTGCCCTCGAGGACTTCGCGCGTATCGTAATCCATAAAGAAAGCAAACGATGAAAATGAGTAGGCACTCTCCATTGCGCTGATTATTCCGGTGTGCAGCTTCTCCGTTTCATCGAGCGTCCTGTTGAGTGTCTTGGACACATTTTTAAATTCTCTTTCTGATAAATCCTGTTCAAGTGTTTTTTGCAAGGCCTCAATTTTTTTGCGATTGCTCGGAAGGCGTACGAGGAGTACCCCCTTGTTTAGAGTTTTGATATGGGTGGTCGCCGTGATCTTGTCGTCCTTGGTATTGAAGGCCTGCTGCGCTTGCATAGCAACTACCGATGTAGACAAGACAAGTATCAGAAAGATCGATTTGTTTTTCATTACGTAAAAATAAGAGCAGATAGTTAGAAATTTTTCTCACTGAGAAGGCAAAAGAAAATCCGTGCCAATCCGTCTAATCCGTCCAATCAGTGTTCTATAAATCCCCCCCTGTCGAAAAACCCACACCTATCCCCATACTTTAACCCATATCCTTAACTTTGGCTCTCTTTTTGAAAAACGAGTTACCCATCACTATGGAAGTAGGAATCGACATTGAAGTGCTGAATCAGCAAGTCCAGGCAGACAGCGAATTTATAGAACGTGTAAAACAAAACTGTCGCAAGGTGATTGTGGGACAGGAGTATATGCTCGACCGTCTCATTTTGGGTCTCCTTGCAAATGGTCACGTATTGTTGGAGGGGCTTCCCGGTTTGGCAAAGACGCTGGCCATCAAGACACTGGCAACGAGCGTACATGCAGACTTTCAACGGATCCAGTTTACACCTGACCTTTTGCCGGCGGATATTCTTGGGACCATGATCTACAATCCTGCTACGCTGAGCTTTTCTGTACGGAAAGGACCGATATTCTCAAATTTCATACTGGCTGATGAGATCAACCGGGCACCGGCGAAGGTGCAAAGTGCACTGCTCGAGTCTATGCAGGAGCGTCAGGTGACGATCGGGAAGGAGACATTTAAGCTCGAGGAACCATTTCTCGTACTGGCAACGCAGAATCCGATCGAGCAGGAGGGGACCTATCCTCTGCCTGAAGCACAGGTCGACCGCTTCATGCTGAAAGTTAAAATCGACTATCCTACGAAAGAAGAAGAGCAGCAGATCATCCGTATGAACCTGAGTGGAGCAACCACCACACCAGTCGATCCGGTAGTAAAAACTGCGGAGATTCTCAAAGCACGTGAAACCGTGCGTAAAATCTATATGGACGATAAGATTGAGAACTATATTCTCGATATTGTCTTTGCCACTCGAGACCCGCAGGCGTATGGATTAGCGGATCTAAAAGACCTGATTACGTACGGTGCCTCACCACGGGCCAGTATTTACCTCGCAGTTGCGTCCAAGGCGCGTGCCATGATGCACCGCCGGGGCTATGTGATACCAGAAGATGTCCGTGATCTCGCATTCGATATTCTGCGTCACCGGATCGGACTGAGCTATGAAGCGGAGGCTGAGAGCGTCACCCAGGAAGACATCATTCAAAGAATTTTGGATACACTCGAAGTGCCGTGATCATATCTGTAAGACAGATCGGTGTATTGCTCCTTTTTTGCTGTAATGTCTTTCTTACATACGGTCAGCAAGAAGGTAATTCTGTACGCGGAATGTTTGACGCATCAGCTGAGATCATGTGGATCCGAACTCTCGAGGGTTCGGTCAATGATCTGCATCCCATCGAGGTGTCGCTCGGATATGATGGAAAAATATACAACGGAAAACTTAAAATTCTGGATGACACGACATCTTTTGACCTGACAGGAAGAATGGAAGGAAACAGACTGGTCTTGCATGAAATCGATAAACAGGGTTTACACACGGGATACCTCATAGGAGCTCTCGAAGACGATCGGTTTACCGGCCAGTGGTGGTCCAGGGACATGTCAAGAAGCAATGATATCCGGTTGATAGAGTCGGGCCTCGTCGTGCTCAAAACTTTTAAGCCTGTCATGCGCATTTTGGAGGGCACGGCCGGAAATGAGCCATTTGATTGTATCCTGATGGTCGAAGCGACTGGCACGATCTCAGGCACCTGGCAGCGCGAGAATGAATGTGTGCGACTGCTTGGCCATTGTGAAGATATGCTGTGCGCCAAAATGGAACTCGTTGTTTCTGAAGGAGAATTGACAGGAACTCGCATTCTGCTGATAGAAGATAATGACAAGACATTTAAGGTTGATATCAAGAATGCTCTTGCACCACAGTACGGAGAAGTACGGGTAGTTAAGGAGGTAAATTTACATTTGCAGGCAAAATCAAATTATTCTTTTATTATTGATTTTACATACCCTGAAATTGAGGATGGTGGTTTTAGTACATGGATCAATGCAAAATTTGTTGACTGGTATGACACAACGTTAAATGCATTCTCAGAAGATCAGTTGACGGGTCCGGAAGGGCGGTGGTCACAGACTGCATCGGGATGGTTAGATGTATTCTTGTACACAGATCATCTCATCAGTGGGCTCATTACTTATTATAATCCCGAGAGGCATAATTATACACGGGAGTACTTCATATACAGTACCGATGATGCGAGAGAATTAAAGCTTGCTGACCTGAGCAAAAAGAACACGAATCTCATGGCTGAATTGCAAAATGAGATACATATTGATGGTGTGGATTCAAATGCTTTTAAATATCCTGTACTGACAAAGTCGGGATTCTTTGTATGCACAGTATTTGATGCAGTTGAAGGAGATTACTCCACAATGGTGAGTTATGACGCCGTTGAAAAAGTTGTAAAGCGAAAAGGTTTTTTCACAAAACTTGAAGAGTGAAAATAGATACCAGGGAATTGCTGAAGAAGGTGCGGAAGATTGAGATCAAGACAAAGGGCTTGACCAAACATATCTTTTCGGGGGAGTATCACAGTGCTTTCAAGGGGAGGGGTATGTCATTTAGTGAGGTGCGCGAGTATCAGTTCGGTGATGATGTGCGCAATATCGACTGGAATGTCACGGCGAGGACCGGTGAGGCACACATCAAGGTATTTGAGGAAGAAAGGGAGTTGACGGTGATGATGCTCGTGGATGTGAGACCGTCGTGCTTTTACGGTACGACAGATCAGTTTAAACATGAACTCATTACTGAGCTCTGTGCCGTTCTTGCATTTTCGGCAATTCAGAATAATGATAAGGTCGGACTGATTTTATTTTCTGAAGACGTTGAATTATATATTCCACCTAAAAAGGGGCGCAAGCATATTCTGAGGATTATACGTGAGCTGATATATCACAAAGCGCAGGGTAAGAAAACAAACCTGAGTATTCCGCTGACGTATGTCAATAATATCATCAAGAAAAGGAGCATTGTATTTATTCTGAGTGATTTTTTAAGTGAGGAATATTCTGAAGCACTGCGGATCGCTGCAAAACGCCATGATATCATTGGTTGCAAAATATACGACCGCAGTGAACAGGATTTGCCAAAGGCAGGGTTGGTACGCGTAGTGGATAGTGAGACGGGTCTTGAAATGATGATTGATTCATCTGATAAACGACTCAGGAGTATGTACAGACAGTTTTTCGAGAGTGCAGACAAGAGCTTTCGACGGACTTTTGCAAAAAGTAAATCTGATACGCTCCGTATAGAGGCAGGTGCGTCGTATATACAGGTCCTGCACAAGTTCTTCAAAAAGAGGTCGAGATAGCATGGAGTTCAGACGAGTGATCATATTGTCCGTGTTGTACTTCTGTGTTGGGGGTATTTTCGCTCAACCGAGATTAAGTGTGAGTAGCACCTCGGCATTGATCGGTGATCAGTTGACCCTGACAATCGTGGTACCTGTCGCATCTGGAAGTGAATGGGTCAATCCGGATGTGATTCCGGCAGATACAGTTCAGGAAATTCATATCCTGGTGCACGGCAATCCGACAATCAGAGAGGGTGACAGAGCCATCGTCAAGGAATGGACATTTGCGGTATACGATACCGGGTTTGTACGTGTACCACCCATACCTGTGGTCATGCGCAGTGCCCGTGGCGATGATACATCCTGGACGAATGACATCCCGTTGCGCATTGATGCGGTGATAGATAGTACAGGTCTGGCTCCGCTCAAACCTATTGATTACGAGCCTGTACGGTTTTCGGACTACGTGCCCTACCTCGCCGGCCTGATCGCCGTGATAGCACTCATCCTTGGTGGTATCTGGTGGCGTCGCAGACCCAAAAAAGAAAAGGATGTATTGATCATCGAAGAAATCGTACCAGCACATGAGGTGGCATTGGAACAGCTGCGTTTGCTGGAAGACCAAAAATTGTGGCAGGACGGGAAGATCAAGGCGTATCATCTGCAGCTCAGTCATATTTTGAGAGCATACCTCGAAGAGCGCTATGGTGTTGCGGCACTGGAATCGACCACCGGTGAAGTGCGTCACTTGTTGAAGCCATTATTGTCGCCGGAGCATTTTAATGATATGATGCCGATGATGGAAATTGAAGATCTGATCAAATTTGCCAAGGCCCAACCGCCGATTGAAATACATGACCAGCACCTCAATTTTGCGCGTCAGTTTGTTCTGAACACAAAACAGGAAATCGAGAAAACCGAGGGCGATGATTGAGGGATATACATTTCTGCATCCTTACTGGCTCGGCTTGCTCTTGCTTTTGCCGGCATTGGCATATTGGAAGCATCGTATTGGAAGGCGCATGACGGTGAGGATTGCCTTGCCCACGCTTGCACCTTTTGCGACACACAGGGGACTGCGGACCAGGATTTACCCTGTACTCAATGTGATGCGATATCTGGGTTTGGGGTTGTTGATCGTAGCAATGGCACGGCCGCAACTTACGCTCAAAGAAGAGATTGTAAAGGCTGAGGGGATCGATATTTTTTTGGTGATGGACCTGTCGAGCAGTATGCTGGCGCGGGATTTTGACCCTGACAGATTGCAGGTGAGTAAGCGGGTCGCAGTAGAGTTTGTAGATAAGCGGCCGCACGACAGGATCGGGCTCGCAGTATTTGCGGGCGAGAGTTTTACACAATGCCCTCTGACATCGGATCATCGGGTGATCAAGGACTTCCTGACCACTCTGGAGTGTGGTATTCTTGAAGATGGAACGGCAATCGGGATGGGGCTGGCGGCAGCTGTAAATCGCCTTACCCATAGTAAAGCTGAGAGCAAGGTCATCATTCTTCTGACCGATGGAGTGAACAATGCAGGGTATATCAACCCCATGACTGCCGCCGAAATTGCAAAGGAGTATGCCGTCAAGGTCTATACGGTAGGTGTGGGTACGCGCGGTGATGCACTTGCTCCAATGCGGAGGCGAGACGATGGACGCTACATTTTCGGCATGGCGACTGTAGAGATTGATGAAAACCTTCTCAGGCAGATTGCTTCTTCTACAGGTGGTCAATACTTTCGTGCGACATCTGCAGAGAGTCTCGAAAAGATATATGCAGAGATCGACCTGTTGGAAAAGACGGAAATGGATGTAACTGCTTTCAAGAGATATAGTGAAGAATACATCCCGTGGTTATTGTGGGGTTTTGGATTATTAGGTGCAGTCGTACTGATGGATTGGACTGTTTTTAGAAAATTACCGTAGGCGCATGTTTAGATTTGAGCATCCGGAGTTTTTTGTGGCGTTTGCAGCCATTCCACTGCTGATAGCGGTATACTTTGCCATGCTTTGGTTTCAGTCGCGGTCCTCCAGGGTATTTGCAACTGATAAGGCGTGGTCCCGACTTACACATCATTGGTCACGTGGTCGGGAGCGCATCAGGAGCATCCTTCTTCTCTGCGCATTTATACTTCTTTGTTTTGCGCTGGCTAATCCACAATGGGGATTGCGTCGTGAGACTGTCATGAGTAAATCAGCGGATATTTTTATCGCCCTCGACATATCCAATAGTATGCTGGCACGTGACATTCCACCTAGCCGCCTCGAACGGTCCAAACGCTTCGCCCAGCAGCTCGTAAATGCCTTCAAGGGAGACAGGATCGGGCTTATCATATTTGCCGGAAATGCATATTTGCAAATGCCTTTGACTACAGATTATGCTTCGGCCGAGTTATTTATTCGTAGTGCACATCCACGATTGGCCACATCACAGGGAACAGCAATCGGAGATGCCATAGAACTCGCGATGCGTGCGTACGAAGAAGATGCCCCTCATCACAAAGCCCTTTTTCTGATCACTGATGGGGAAAATCACGAAGACGGAGCGATTGAGGAAATGCAAAAGGCGCGTGAGGCCGGCCTCGTTCCTTTTATCATCAGTGTGGGCACAACCGAAGGGGATTTTATTCCCATGGAAATAGATGGAAGAGAGGACGTCAAACGAGACGAAAATGGCAATCCCGTGCGCACCGCAGTGAATGAGACTTTTTTGCGTCAACTCGCCCAGGAAGGGAATGGCCGATTGTATTCCATACTGGACGGTCAGGATGTGATTGACGATATGCTGATAAAAATGGAGGGCCTTGAGAAACGAGAAATGGAGCAGCGTGCGTTTAAAGATTATAAAAGCTATTACCAGTACTTCCTTTTGGCCGCAATTCTCCTGTTTTTTGCAGAGCGCATGATTGGAAATAGGGTGAAGGAGTTGAGGAGTTGAGGAGTGGAGGAGTGGAGGAGTGGAGGAGTGAAGGAGTGAAGGAGTTGAGGAGTGAAGGAGTTGAGAAGTGCGTTGTCTGCCACAGCTCTGGCGCAGGTAGGGAGGGGTTGAGGAGTGCATTGTCTAATGAAGATTTGGCAAGGCAGGGAGGAGATAATGAATTGTAAATTACGGATAAGAGCGTTTATGTCTGACGAGGATAAACGGAGAACCCTGAAAGGGTGACATGATAATAGAAGACAGCAATGAAAAGAAATTACAACCCCAAAGGGGTGACATGATAATAGAAGGCAGTGATAAAAAGAAATTACAACCCCAAAGGGGTGACATAATAATAGACATGCGTAGAATAATATACATAGCAATAATCACCTTGTTGTTTGCTGCTACAGCAAACGCACAATCTGCACATAAACATAAACGTTCAGGCGATTTGATGTATGACCAGGGAGAGTACGGCGTTGCAGAAGAGGAATATCGTCGTGCCAATTCAGAAAAAACATCAGCCACCGCAACATATAACCTCGGGAATTCAATCTTTCAGCAAGAGCGATATGATGAAGCGATCAGGCAATACGAACAGGCTGCAGCCATAACCGACGATCCGCTATTGCAATCAAGAGCATTGTACAATCTTGGCAATACATATATGCAATCTCAGAAGTTTGATAAAAGTGTGGAATCGTATATCAAAGCTTTGAAAGTCGACCCGAACGACCTGGAAACGAAAAAGAACCTGACATTGGCATTGCAACAATTGCAACAGCAACAACAAGAGCAACAACAGCAGCAGCAGGAAAGCAACGAGCAAGAAGAAAACGACGAAGAACAAGAGCAGCAAGAACAAGAGCAAGAGGAGCAAGAGGAGGGCAAGCAGGAAGAGGAGCAGGAGCCAGAGCCGTCAGAGGAGAGTCAGGATGAGTTGACAAAAGAAGAGGCCGAAGAACTGCTTCGGATCATTGAGGCCGAAGATCAGAAGGTGCAAGAGAAATTGAGAAAGGCGAGTGCGAAACCGAGGAAGACGAAGAAGGATTGGTGAGTCGGGATGTGGGATTAAACCCCAACTGGGTGACAGGATCATTTTAATAGATGAATGGAATAAAGGCAATATTATCGACAGGCATATTCGCAATAATCGCCCTGATCGGGCAGGCACAGGACGTGAAACTGACGGTCGAAATTAGCGGTGATACCTTATTGGCGGGCAATTATTTCGAATTGAAATACACGATCGAAAATGCCCCTGCAAATAGTTTTGACCCACCGAAACTAGAACGCCATCACATTGTCGGCGGGCCAAACACCTCTACGCAGATGAGCTTTGTCAGCGGAGAAATGAGCCAGAGTGCGTCTTATACATATTATATTGAACCGCCGAATATCGGTAATTACACAATCCCGCCTGCATATTTAATCACTGATGAGGTGAGTCTTGAAGCACCGCCCATTGATATCATTGTGCTGCCTAATCCAGAGGGGATTGTCCAGCCACCGCATCAAATTGGGAAGAAGTATGAGCAAATAGATACTGCACCAAAGGCGGAGGAGAAGGCAAAAAGAACGATAAAGAAGTTTTAAAGGGTATGCGGATTATTGTTTCATTTCTTGTTTTTGCCTTCTCTTTGGCTTGTGCTACTGCACAGTCGGAGATGTTCTATGCAAAAACTGACGTGTCACAAGTACTTGAAAATGGGGTATTCAATCTCAGGTATGTCGTCCAGAACGCCGATGGCAAGAATATCAAATATCCGGATTTTAAGAATTTCCAAGTCGTATCGGGGCCAAGTACGGAGACCTCAATTCAAATAATGAATGGCAGGCGGACCTCATCAGTCAGCTACAGGTTTATTCTGATGGCAGAAAAGGCCGGTAAGTTTAGAATTGATCCGGCAACGATTCAGGTGGGTAACCGAACCCTTAAGTCCAATCCTGTTGAAATAGAAGTCATAAAAGGTAAGCCAGGCAGTGCTGTACAGGGGACGGTCATGCCAACAGATGAGCAGGTGTTTATCCGCGCGGAGATGGATACTTCAAGTATCTACTCGGGACAGCAAGTACGGATTGAGTATAACATTTATACCGCGGTGAGTATCAGGAATTATAATGTCATTAAGGAGGATTCGTATGATGGATTTCACTACAGATATGTCAAGGATTTTGGTGCCAAGGCGCATACTGAATTGATTGATGGAGTGCAATACAAAGTGCAAACGCTAAAGTCGATCGCGCTTTTTCCAAAAAAGACAGGAATCTTTCATATTGAACCATTTATTGTCAACATAGGGATCGGAGTTAAGGACAATAGACGTAGCTTTTTTTTTAATAACAGGACGATCCCAAAGACTCTGACAACGAATACGCTGACATTTGAAGTCTTGCCACTGCCAGAGCCACAGCCTGAGTCCTTTACCGGGGCAGTGGGGCATTATGCTATTGCCGTACGTACGAAGCCAAGTAAGCTGACGACCGATGACGCCCTTACTCTTACGCTCCAGATAGCCGGTGACGGAGACGGAAAGCGATGGTCAGTGCCGACACTGGATTATCTGAGCGAGTATTTCGAGATTTATGAACCACGAATTAAAACAGATAAGTCCCAGGACGAACGCGGAGTGATCATCAATCGCCGCACCGTGGAATATCTTATGATCCCACGAAAGGCAGGAGTGAGGACGTTTAATATTGATTTTGTATATTTTAATTCTGATAGTGCACGTTACGAAACTATGCGTGCAAAACCTGTCACAATCAATGTGAAGCAAGGGTCAGGTGTAAAGGGTATTTTGGCAGAGATCAATAGTGAATCTGAAGGAGTAGAATTACATCCGCTTCAGTCACCTGATAAATTAAAAAAGGCCACTCCGATATTTGTATTCAGTCCTCTTTTCTACGCACTTTGTATCGCGCCGTTTTTCTATCTGGGATTTGTGGTGCGAGAGGAAAAAAAGAAAGGGGCATACGCGGGGCTCAGTCCGGAGGAGAAGCGGAAGCTTGAGGCGCGAATGCGGGCTATGAAGTATCTCGAAAATGCGAAGGGACTGCTACAAGCTTCTGAAAAGGAATACTATCAGGCGATATCGGATGCACTCTTTACTTACATTTCCGGCAAGCTCCAGATGCCGGCCTCAGAACTCTCCAAACACAATATTTCTGCCAAGATGGAATCACTTGCAATTCACACCGATAATCGCGAAAAAGTGATGTCTGTTATTGCCCGGTGCGAACAGGTGCTTTATGCGGCGGGCAGTGCGTTTTCAGAGAGGCAGGAGACGTATGATGAGGTGCTTTCGGTTGTTGCAGGGATTGAGGAAGCACTTGGGTAGATAACAAGTCGTTTTTTTTGGGGGATGGTTTGTTGTTATCGGTGTTGGACTCTTTTATAGG
>QMOR01000020.1 GCA_003648285.1 Bacteroidota bacterium | reverse complement strand
AGTGTAGTAGCAAAGACGACTCGCAGAAGCACAAAGCCCAATGGCCCGACGAAGTCGTCGTTCATGACGATTTTGGCTACCAGGTAGTTGCCCGCATAAAACAGGGCTACTGTAAAGAGTGCGGCGTGAGCTAACATGCGCGGTGACATGGGGTGAAGATAATAGAAGTCAGGCAGCGGGGGGATCTGTTGGATCTGTTGTCGCTGTTGTCGCTGTTGGATCTGTTGGATCTGTTGTCGCTGTTGTCGCTGTTGGATCTGTTGTCGCTGCGGTCGTTCTTGGTACTGTTATCATTCTCGCCGCTCTCATCTTTATGGCGTACAGCTGGTCGCAACTAGCTATTTGCAAAGGACTCTACCAATGTCCGACACCATAGGCGCCCCGCGATATTTTTCCATGAGAGTCCTTTTCTAAAGCAATCCCTACGGATGGAAAAAATTCAAAATTCAAAACCCAAAATTCAAAATTTCCACTCCTCCACTCCTCAATTCCTAGACTTCCCCTGTCCTTGTCCCTGCCCTTGC
Organism: Bacteroidota bacterium; assembly: GCA_003648285.1. Classification (GTDB taxonomy): domain Bacteria; phylum Bacteroidota; class Bacteroidia; order Chitinophagales; family Saprospiraceae; genus B8-G4. The sequence continues at coordinate 16,513 of QMOR01000020.1, read as the reverse complement.
CGCTGCCGGAGTTTTTCCAGCACCTCCCGGTTAAATGCCGATTCGATTTGCACGAGAAGTACGATTTTGGTGGATGGGATGACCTCTTTTAAGTTTTTGAAATAATCGCGTTTGAGTTCAATCATTTCCTCTTCCATTGCGAGGCGCTTCTCTATCATTTCTTCAGCTTCTGCTTCGTTCAACTCCTTTAGGGGTTTGTCGGGCATGACTTCAGCCCTTTTGCCTTTTTGCAACTTCTTGAATTCGTTGTAGACAGGCCAGAATTTTGCAGACTCATCGGGGGTCAAATCCAGTTTTTGAGTGATATATGCGATGCGCTGAGATTCAATGCGTTCCTGCATTTTGGCTCTTTGTTCGGGCCCGTATCGCTGTGCCGACCCTATTTGAAATCCTATCCCCACAATTGCCAGACAGAGTATAAAACTTTTCATTCTTTGAAATTTATTTGAGGTTAAAACAATTCTTCAAGTGATTCCGTACCGATGTCATCAATAAGGGCATCGATCGCAAAATCCAGTTCATCATCACTGAAGACATCCAGGATATAATCAGCGTTTTCGTTATCGGCCAGGGTGTACAAATCCAGCGTCTCGTATTCTGAGATATGACCGTATACATATTCGTATGCATCTTCAGCGGTTATCGATGCGAGGATTGCATTGTCATTGCCACCATTTCTAAAGACAAGTGCCGCCACAACGACTATTGTGACTGTCGCCATTGCAAACGCATAGCGCGGCTTGAAGTACTGTGCTAACAGATCGATCAGCCAACTTCCCGCCGGTGCCTTTTGCTGCTCGGCGTGAATTTGCCCCATGACCTTGTCCTGTAGTTCTTTAAAGTATACAGGCGGTACCGAATATCCTTCGGATGATTTCATTTGACTGAGTCCCGGTGCAATATCCTTGAGCTCGTCGTGTACGTTTGGCTCTTTCATTTTGTTTTCATTTGTTAAGCACTCGCTTCCCTGAAGAAGTGTTCAATTTTCTTAGCCGCGTGATGATATGAAGCTTTGAGCCCTCCCACTGAAGTGCCCAAAACCTCTGATATCTCTGTGTATTTCATTTCATCATAGTATCTCATATTAAACACAATCCTTTGTTTTTCAGGCAACTGTTGAATTGCTTCGATCAGTTGTGCCTGCACTTCATCACCGTCAAAAAACGGGTCAGCGCGCAAATTTTGTGTCAAATCCTGTTCACCGTCTGTGGATTGCGTCTGATGTCGTTTACTTTTTTGGAGGAAACTCATCGTTTCATTCGTCGCTATCCGGTACAACCAGGTGTACAGTTTCGAGTTTCCTTTGAAACCCGACAATCCTTTGAAGACCTTGATAAATGTGTTTTGTATCACATCATCCGCGTCTTCATGCGTGACCACCAGGCGTCGTACGTGCCAGTACAATCGCTCCTGATACCGCGTCATCAGCAGGCGAAATCCCTTTTCGAGGGTCGCCTGGTCACTGATCAACTCCAGGATGTCCGCATCTGACATGTCCTTCACACTTCGTGGTTTACATACTTAGGACTGAATTTAGGCAGAATGGTTTAATTCCTTCGTATTGATGTGCCCGGTTGCGTATATCTATGTGTCCGGCTGAGTGAGTCTAAAGTGTCCGGCTGAGTGAGTCTAAAGTTTGACGAGTTTCCAAATTAGGGACTGACTGAATATGTCATTTGCACTAATTGAGATTGCAGCAATAACCGTATAGAATAGATGGGAATTTTCATTTTACGCATTGCCAGTGGATCACCGGCGTACAACGCTTGACACCGATAAAGAGCTGGTCATGTTAGTAGCCTTATTGATCTGGTCACATGGAATTTATTTCTTCGGGCGATAAGATGCAGTAGGAGGAATGTCGGCCGGATCTATTTTAATGATCTCACCATTTTTGGAAACAATTAAAGGGCTATTATTTTGCTTTTTGAAAATGACGAGCTTTTTGTAAGCCAATTCTAAACCTTCAATTATTTTATCGCTTGTTTCTCTAAATGATCCGTTATTATCCATGATACTTTAATTTCAGGTTTTGCCATAAATCAGGATTAGCGACTATTTCTCTATCTGAGCTTTTGGCGACAATCTCATAAGGTTTTCCTGAATTATTAATAAACATCCAATTGTGTACAATAGGTTCAAACAAGTAGAAGAAATTTTCAAGCCCGCGTACATACCTCCGTCTAATCACATCTTCTGGAATGTCGTGCCCACCTTCTCTGACCCGGCTTTTTACTCTTTCAACTGCTAATGCAGGCGAACTTAACCAAAAGAACAGCAAGGTGACTTCATAACCTCTCATTTTAGCTTCCATGATGAGATTGGTATAGCTCTTTGTAGCAAGCGTAGTTTCAAATGCAAAATCAGACCCTGAATCGAGTAAAAACCTTATTCGGGAGAGCATCAGTCTGCCGGCCTGAATGCTTGCTCTTTCCGGTTGAAAAGGGGATAGTCCTTTTGCAATCTCATCCGCATTTACAAATTCTCTGCAGTCTAGTTTATCCGGTAGTATGGTGTATGAAGCAGTTGTTTTTCCTGCTCCGTTACATCCCGCTATGATATAAAGATGCTTCATGCTTTAAATGTAGCCTTATTGGTACACATCGCATATTTAGCATCGGACAAAGAAACTTGTAGGACAAGCCGATATTCTCATTATGGTTCAGACCTGGAAATTGTTTGTCTCTTTGGCTTGTCCATAAATTTTCGAGGTCATTTTACTTCACACGCATGATCCACACCACTTCATAGTAACTCGGCAAGTGGTTTGAAGCATCAGTCACAAAACTATGCGTATGATCATCACGCGTTACTGGTGTATTTGCCGGATCTTCGCTTACAAAAACAGGTGGGTCTGATGATGGTGACGTATTACCCGAATGGGAATGATCATCGCTTCCTCCGGCACCCCCTGACGATGTAGCACCCCGCAAAAATCTGCCGTTCAGATCCGGTATGGTCTGCCCATTTAGCGGACTCCCGGTATCAGACAGAGTCTGCCCCTGGCACTCTACAAATCCCGAAGGCAAGGAAGGCATCCCAGAGATGTTCTTTGCCCATGGCAGAATGGTTCCGACCGGTACAAGCCCTGTAGCAGGAGGCGCCTGCCAACGTGCATTTCCAGAAGCATCAGAAGTCATTACGTGGCCAACTGATGCACCTGTCGCCATTTTGAGCCCACCTGTCTGAATGGTGTCTGTGACTTCGAGCATGGTGGCGGGTGTTGTGGTTCCGATCCCGATATATCCGTTATCGGTTATTCGCATACGTTCTGCCGTTGTTGATTGACCAATTTGTGTGGTAGAAAACAGGATATAAGAACCCTTTGTCGAATCCGAATAATCTTCTGCTGCCTTTATTAACATCCTGGCATTCGGTGGAGGTGATCCGAATCCTGTATCGCCATAGCCCTTCCCACCAAACGATGCGAGCCTGTCACCTTCCAGTGTTTTGCTCGGGCTGTCTTGGGAACCACGAGAAGACCTCCCCATAAATTGCCCCGCTGAAAAGCCTCCATCATCCCTATGTGTCGTCAGATAGATAGTTGCTACTCTGTTTTGAGTCGCCAACTCAAACGTATTGTCAGGACTTTCGGTACCGATTCCCAGATCACCACTGATATAAGTATCACCCACGAAATACCCAGCATAGGTGCCTTCAACACCGGTCGTGTCTACATGGCCACGCACTGCAATATTGGTGAGTCCTCCTGTAGCATACCCCCAAAGACCATAATTCACATCTGTTCCGTTTGCCCGACCTCGCACCCCTACACTTGTGCCATCCCCTTCGGCATATCCGTGGGCTCCAAAATTGATTCCTGAACCACCTTTTACATACCCTCGGGTTCCGAAATAGGAAAATGTATCTGTAGGAAACACCTCTCCTAGTACACCTATATATCCACCTTTGAACAGACCGCCATACCCTGCCCAATCGGATTGATCACAAACCCCCATAACCCCATATGCGTCTACCAGTTGTCCATCAACAGTGTCAGTTGTATTTTCAAAATAGGCAATTGGCTGATGCGATACTCCGGATTCGCCGACTACCTCCAGTTTATGTTGAATTGGTCTGTATACACCTATGCCAAGCCTGTCACTGATATGTACGTCCCCTTCGAAAAACCCGGCATATGTTTGGGATGATGCCGAGGTGTCTTGTGCACTACCGAAAATGGCATAGTTGGTATGGCCGCCCGAAGCACGGGCCTCAACTCCCATATTTTTCCCCGGTCCGCTTGCGCTTCCTCCAAGGCCCACATCTATTCCATTTGTACTATCACCATGGGCCAGACCCCATACCCCGTAGTTTTCTCCTCCACCACCTGTTGCAGCACCGGCTACTCCAAAATATGAGAAAGTATCTGTTGCAAAGACTCTTCCTCTGACGCCTACTAAACCACCCAAGCCATAAACACCAAACCCGTAGCCATCAATAGTATCGGAAACACCCATGACCCCGAATCCATGCACCCGCTCACCATCAATAGAGTCCAGGGTGTTTTCAAAATAGGCTGCGGGTTCGTATTCAACACCAGAATTGCCGATCACTTCCAGCAGGTGGTCCGGTACCTTGGTTCCAATCCCGACATTACCCTGATCGTAATATATATCTGTACTGTCTTGTCTCCACATCGTAGATAATCTGGACCATATATCACCATCCCAATAGTAGTAACCAGGAGAAATGGCCTCTGTGGTCGCCGTATTGTAAACAAACAAGCTTAATTGGGGTGACTCGATCGTCGTTGTATCATCCGGACCGGTGAGTGCCACTCTTGGAATCAACACACCCTTGTTGTCTGCCGAGATATCCAGGATCGCAGAAGAATCAGGAGGTGTTCCGTCCGTATTGATTGACACGTTTTGTGCCAAAAGAAATTGTCCGGATAAGACGAGTAAAACTGTTGTAATCGCTACCGACATAGTAGTTCGCACCAAGCCGGATAATGAATCGGGTGGATATTTTTTCATGGTATGCTATTTTGCCAACAAACACAATATTCTGGCTGAATTCATTGCGGCAAATCACACCATGAACAACCACAGCAGACTCCCGCCATGATCAGACACAATCAAGTAGACATAGCATAGTCAATCATTGTATAAAAGTCAATGACGGGGGTCAGTTCAGAATAATTCATGTACATTTCTGCCTTCGCCAAGTGCTATGGCCGGTCAAACCCGGCTTCGCCAAAGCTACATTCTGACAAGCGCACAAATCGTAAGAACTCGTGAAACTATCAACTGCCATATTTGATCTCTTCGGATGGAAAGTGGAAGGTGGAATCCCACCTGGGCTAAAGAAATACGTGGTAATTGCTGCTCCGCATACCTCAGCATGGGATTTTCTGCTCGGTATTTTTTCCAGGGCCAGCGAAGGATTTGATATCAAGTATATCGGGAAGAAAAGTTTATTCAAGCCGCCATTCGGATGGTTGATGTACAAGCTGGGAGGGTATCCGGTAGACAGGAGCAAGACCAAGAATTTTGTGCAGAGTGTCGTGGATATTTTTGATCAACACGAGGAGTTTGCAATAGCGATTGCACCCGAAGGAACAAGGGGGAAGGTCGACAGATTCAAGACGGGATTTTATTATATCGCAAAAGGGGCTGGGGTCCCGATTATGTTTGTGTCATTTGATTATGGGAGGAAGGTAGTGAAGTATGATCCGGATGTATTTTACCCCACTGATGATGCAGAGGCAGACCTTGCTCATATCTGGAACTACTACAAGGGCGTAAAAGGTAAGAATCCGGAATGGGGAATTAGCTAGATTTTTGAGCTAATGATTCCGCCCGTATGGCCTTTACCCGTGCTTCAAAGTGATCCGCATCTACCGAAACGGTCAGTTTGGTAAACATCTCCATAAAATATGCATTGTGCTCAAGGCTTTTGCCTGTGCGCATATCGATGTGTACAAATTTTGACCACATGATCGACTTCAACTTCCCTGTGTCAGCATTGAGCATCTGAAATTCGACGGACATCGCTCGTGGAGCAAATTGGATGATCTTGCTTGTGATCTCGACCTTCTCCTTCATGACAGCAGCCCTGATATAGGCAATCTGGTTTTGAGCTGTCACCCATCCGACGCCTTGCGTGATCGCTATGTTGTAGATGTCGAGATCATAGGCCTCCAGTACCTGATCCTCCCTTGCATTGATAAAGTACTCGAGGTATTTGATGTTGTTGAGGTGCTTGTAAGGATCGCAATCCTGGAAGCGGATAATAGTGCTGCTCGATAGTAGTTTAGGCAGGTCGCTCATGTATCGTGATTATTGGTAAGAGGTGGCAAAAGTAGTGGTTTTCTTTTTTCCACTAATTGGACTAATTGGCACTAATTTTATTGTTCCATCTCGCGCGTCATGGCCAAACTGGCGGCGGAGGGCAATCCGTCTAACCCGCCATAGCCAAAAACTGGCGATGGTATCAATCGACTATAGTCTTGGCGCTCTGAAATCGACTGATATGCGTAGATATTCCGATGTGCTGTGTGCTACCTGCTATGTGGTAGGAGCCAAATCCGTAGTCTATACTGAACTGCTTGATGCGAATACCAAGGCCGCCACTGAATCCGGCCAGGCTGCGGAGGCTACCCACAGTGAGCTCCTTTCTGCGCTGGTGATTGTAGCCGAAGCGGATTTTTACGACTTCGGTCTTACCAAGTAGAAACTCACCGCTGAAGATGAGGTGTCGAAATGTGTTGTCAATTCCCTTGCTAAATCCGCTCTTTTCCTTTGGTTCTTCACCGATGAGGATGGCTCCGTCATCACTGAGTGGACTCTCATACCTCAGATTCCACTGATTGAGCGAGTGTGCAATGATGGACAAGCGGAAGGGCAAGTGCTCCAGGCGCTTCGAAAATCCAATTTGGATGTCCAGCGGGAGGTCCTCACTCACCTCATCGTATTTCGACAGTTGTACTCCGATATTGCGAATCACAAACGATGTGGTCAGCCGTTTGACCGGATCCCAGTAGATCGCACCAATGTCTGCGGCTATCCCAAACGAATTGTAAGACTCCAGGTTTGAATTGATGATGCGCAGATTTATCCCGGCAGAAAGCCTCTCCCCAATTTCTTTGGAGGCACCAATCGTAAAAGCCATCTCGCTAGCCTTGAAAGTGCCATTGATATTTCCGAATTCGTCAGCGAGCTTAAACTCCCCGTACTGCATAAACTGTACGCCGGCATGCGCTGTTATCCCCCATTCCTCAATGTGATGTGCATATGCCACATAGCCGTTATAGATACCATCAAAGTGAAAATTATTTTGAAATGTGATACCCCCATGCATTTCCGGGTTGAGGAGCGCAGGATTCATGACGGCATTGTTGAGATCCTCATCCCGGACGGTGATCAGTGAGCCGCCGAGCGCGGTGATTCGGGCCGAAGACGGAAGTCTCAGGAAATTGTAAGTGGTCAAACCACCCACCTGACTTTGGCCGGAGTACGGACTCCACAATGCAAAAATGATGAGGGCTGCTTGTAGAATTTTATTCATTGACCTGCTCTTCATATCCGGGGCGAAGCCATGTCGTGATGCATATGCCATCGTTGCAATCCATACGGCGATAGAGTTCCCCTTTTTCATCGTACAATTTTAACACTCCTTGCTCTCTATCCCTACCTGAATATTGTCCTTCAGCTTTCAATTTGCCATTATCATGGTATTCCACAAAAGGTCCGTTTTCCAGGTTATCTGCGAAGGTCACCTCTTCCATCAATTTTCCGTTCTCAAAATACCGCTTCCAGATACCGGTCATCACTCCTTCTGTATACTTGCCCTCAATTTCGATCTGTGTGTTTTGATAAAATGCCTTATAGCTGCCAGTAAGAACGTCTGACTCGTAGTGCTCAATAATTTCAGGCGATCCGTTGGCATAAAATATCGTGCGATCACCATGCAATTGGTCATTGACATATACCGCATGTTCGATGCGTGTTCCGTCTGTTTCAAACTTTTCGAAGACTCCGTGTTTGGCACCGGTCTTCTTGTCGACCTCATATTTTTCGAGCAAGCCAAATGCCTCTTGCTCAATTGTTTCTGTACGGTTACAGGATGCCAACAAGATTACCAGCCCTGCCAGTGCGAGAAAAGATTTCCTGATCATAGGTATTGAACGTCACGTGCCCGCTGGCATTGTCCTTGCCCTGAGCCCATTCTTGCTAATATGATAAGTCGCTTTCTTTGGATCAATAAAATTTGAACCGGTAGTCTTCAACTTTGGCATTGTTCGTCATGGCATCAAGGAGTTCAAACTGCGCATTGCTCGCCACCTGAAATGACCCCTGCAACCGTAGCCGACCAATATTCTGAGCAGCTGATGCCGGTGTGTGCTTCGTCTTATGAATGACATAGACACCATTTATACCGATGATCGGTCCTGATGTTTCTCCAACCTCCATTTGCATTGCCTTCCCCAAAATTTTTGGTTCGTCTCCAATTCCGCTCATGATTTGCGATGCCAAATTCACATTTATAATACTATCGACGGTGACGTCAAACTGGCTCTGAAGCGTGTTTACATCCAGACCCGCCATCTTCGAAGACAGGAGCTCGGCTTTCTTCTCGTTATTCAGATCTTCTTCAATAAACTCCCTGGAGCTTTCGACATCGGCAAGGCCGGCTTGGTTGATCTTACTCAGACCGACCACAACGTATTTCGCATTGAAGTAATTAATCGGATCTTCAAAAATGAATACCTCCGGGGCCACCTGCGTTACTTCAGCTGAGCCATCAAACATCCATCGGATGATACTCCGTGAATTCGTTCCGGCATCCAGATTTGAGAATGTATAACTGTTTTTATCAATATTACTAATGGACTCGAGGGTCAGATTATCATCAGCTTGAACAGCCTCGGCAAGATCTTCAATCGTTCGGTTTAGTCCCGCAAATTCCAGGACATTATCATACATTTCATCCTGAGTCGCATCGCTTGGGATAATGATCTCAGAGATTGAAGCCACTTTTACACCTTCTTCATCCGAAGTGTATTTGCGGTCGAGTATCTCCACAATATGAATACCGAATTGAGATGGCACGCGTGTGAATACACCGGCCTCTGCATCACCGTAAAAGAGCAAATTGTTCATTGGTTCGACAAATTGAAATTCGGCGACATAGCCCAAATCCCCACCCTTGAGAGCTGATCCGTTATCACTACTGTAAATACGGGCCAGCGAATCGAACTCAAAACCGTCATTGAGCATTTGCAGGACACTATCGGCTCTTGCAATCACAGCAGGTGCCTGATCCTGGCGCTCAAGTCCAATCAGGATGTGCCTCGAATGCACTGAGTCAGGAACCATCTTGTATCCAAGTATTTTGATGGCATTATATGTGCCGGTAATCGCGTCGAGGTAGGGTCCATACATCCCTCCCGCTTCTCTCGCAAATATCGAGTCGGCAATGTCGATTGGCAGCGCATCCTTCTTTAAATATGCTACACTATACGCACCATAATTGTTGATAGCAAAGATCGAATCCTCATCTGTCGTCAAAAAATCCTGAGCCAATTCTGTAAACCTCTCCAACAGGAGCATGGTATCTTCTTTGGTCGGGAAGACATCAAAAACAACAAAATCGGCATCGCGGGTTTCTACCTTCCTTGTAAATTTCTTGCTGTGTGCTTTGATATAAGCTTTGTAATCATCCTCAGTCAATTCGACGTCCGAATCAGAAATCTGATCAAAAGCCACCTTATATGAAGTGAAATTGACAGAAGACCCGACATCAACCTGAATATTCTCTGCCATCCACGTAGGTGTATAGATGCTCTTGGACACGAGTGCGAGCAATTTCTTTTGCAGACGGTCTTTTACGACCTCCTTTTTTTGAAAATCCCACACCTTCTGGTATTGAGGCGCGAGTGTTCCGTTGGTGCTGGCCTGGCGGAATTCGTTCAGCGTTTGCACATTCAACTGTCCCGTGGTAGGATCTGTAAAGTTGCGGGTTACGACCGGGCTGACATTTACACCGAAAAGAAGTTGCTGCATTTCATCATCGCCGACAACAAGCCCGATGGCGTCAGCCTCTTTCGTCAGAATCTTTTCTTCAACCATGTATCTCCAGATATAATCGCGCTGACTGAAAGCGTCGGTTGTAGAATTTGTATACAGCGCTTCCTGTGCCTGTTGGAACTCAATCCAGTCTATCGCCTCGCCATTTACTTCCCCAACTGAGAATTGTTCCTGTGCGCCACCACCGGGGCCAGAACCACTCATTGCGATGAATCCTGCCATTCCCAAACCAACCATCACGACCAGAATCCAACCGTTTTTGCGAATTGTGCCTATTAAAGCCATATATTGTATTGTTATAAATTATTGTAATTCATTGATAGCCAGACAAATACACTTGTCATTATCTGGCCGATCCAAAACGTTGGCAAAGGTACGTTCTTCGCTTGAATAAACAAATGTGAATCAATGAATTGTGTGATGACATGTCACGGGATCATTCGGCAACATCCAGATCGTCCCTATCGGTTTTATGCATGAGATCCCTGGCGACTTCATCGAGCTCGTTCCAGAATTCTTTCCCGTACTTTCTTTCAATGGCTTCACGTACGAATATGTAAAGAGGAACCTTTAAGGATTTGCCCAGCGTGCAGGCATCTTTGCAAATACTCCAGTCATCATAATTGAGGGCTTCAAAGTGCATTTCCGGCACTTTGCGCACACGCACCGGATAGAGGTGACACGACACAGGCTTTTTCCACTCAATGACACCGTCTTCCCACGCTCTTTCTATCCCGCACTTCGCAACGCCACTCTTGCCGTAGCTCAAAAAAACGCATGCCCCGTTTTCTCTCAGCGCTGTACCATGAAAGTTGCGCTCCTCAAAATATTGGGTGACTCCGACCTCCTCAATGCGTTCGAGACCTTCTTTTTCCAGGTAAGGTTTCAACACGGGCAGAATTTCCCTGAGTAGTTTGATCTCGTCTGATTCGAGTGGAGCACCAAAGTCTCCCAGCCAGCAGCAGGCGCCCTTGCATTTATCTAAATGGCACACAAACTGCTCTTCGATAAGGGCATCACTCACTAAAAGATCCTGGATGAGAAGCATGTCATCAATATGTTGAGGAGTGCGAAATTAGTCTTATGACATTTAATTATGAAAAATGTTCCAAAATTCACATCCCTTTTGCCTTGTATGCTATTAGTATAGGGGATTCCGCTTGAAACGTAGTAAATTTGCGGACTAATCTGAAATCCCGATTTTGTCTGAATTGAACATATCAAATACACAAGCACATGGATCGACTTAAAGAAGCGTTTTATATCAAATCTCTGGAGCTCAAGAATGAAATGCGCCAGGTATTAAAGGAGCACGGAAGCCGTAAGATGGACGAAGTGAGCCTGCAACAAATATTTGGCGGAATGCGTGGCGTGAAGAGTATGATTTGGGAAACTTCCGCGCTGGACCCTGTTGAGGGGATTCGGTTCCGCGGTTTATCCATTCCGGAGCTCAAAGATAAGCTGCCATCGAGAGAGGGAGATACTGAGCCTTTGCCAGAAGGATTGTTCTGGCTGATGCTGATCGGGGAGTTGCCGACCGAGGAGGATGTGAATTGGCTGAGTGATGACTGGGAGAGACGGAGGAATGTTCCTGAGCATACGCTGCGTGTAATAGACAGTCTGCCAATTGACACGCATCCGATGACGCAGTTTATCACCGGCATCAGCAGTATGCAAACCAATGGCATTTTTACTAAACGCTATGCGGAGGGCATGAGTAAGTCAGACTACTGGGATCCAATGTATGAGGATGCCATGAATCTCATAGCAAGCCTGCCAACGTTAGCGGCATATATCTATCGACGGAGTTATTTTAAGGGTGAGCATATTGCGCCGGATGACACGCTGGACTGGGCAGGAAATTTTGCCCATATGCTGGGTGTAAGTGATAATCCGAAGTTTATGAGTCTCATGCGGATGTACATGACGATTCACGCCGATCATGAAGGTGGAAATGCTTCTGCACATACTACGCACCTCGTGGGTTCGACGTTGAGTGACCCATATTTTTCATTTGCCGCCGGAATGACATCTCTCGCAGGTCCACTGCATGGCCTGGCCAACCAGGAAGTGATCAAGTGGATTTTTAATATGGTTGAGGAACTCGGAACAAACGAGCCTACTGATGATCAGATACGGAAGTTTGTACACGAAACTCTGGGTAAAGGGCAGGTGATTCCCGGATTCGGTCATGCTGTACTGCGTCGCCCGGATCCGCGCTTCATAGCATTGAAGAGGTTTGCAGAAGAGAATATTGAAAATGATCCGACAGTAAATATTGTCTGGAAAATGTTTGAGATCGTGCCGCCGATTCTTCAGGGCCTGGGTAAGGTAAAAAATCCTTGGCCGAATGTCGATGCCCACAGCGGATCGATACTCGTGCACTATGGTCTTGACCAATATCAGTATTACACAGTCCTGTTTGGTGTATCGCGGGCCCTTGGGGTGCTGGCATCACTGTGCTGGTCCCGTGCCCTTGGAATGCCACTGGAGCGTCCAAAGTCTGTGACTTACGATTGGATCAAGACCCAACTCGCAAAATAGGCTCAGCAATACATTTTAAGAAGCACAATACAATCGAATAGTCTCGATTAGTTATTGTGGAATGCAGTGTTGTGGGCTAGTGTGGATCCACACGTTGCACAAGACCCTGCACCTGCAGCACCTCCTTCACATCCGCTCGGACATGTATAGTGATATACGCCTGCAGCATTTTGTGCAGCAGGTGGAGTCGCGGGCACGTTTGGAGTAGCAGGGGGTGTACTTGTCTGACTCGCGTGAAATGCCTGATTGTGTACATACTGTGTACCACACACCGGACATGCGACTTGTGTCGAACCGCCACTGCCCTCGCAGTTATTAGGACAGGTATAGTGATCGACACCACTTGTATTTGGCGTTGTCGCCTGAGCAGTGCTATTTGCCGGAGGCAGGCTTGTACTAGGGCTGGTAGGCGTAGCTGTGCTGCTTTCCACATTTAAAGATTCGCGTGCGTCGCGGCGTACATCGCTATCGTTGTCGGCGCCACAAGAGGTCAGGCTGACTACAGCCACCAATGCGATTATAGAGAATAGGATTGATTTCATGACGTAAAGATAGTGGATTATAGTAATATGATCAATTATTCCCTCAGACCAGGTTCGCGATTCAGAAACTCATCGTACAGCAATGTGTGTCTGCTTTCCATAGGAATCTGCCAACCGTTGATGAAAAGGTACTTTACCTGTGTTTTTGTTTCAAAAATATCACCATCCGCAATAAACAGATTGGCCATTTTCCCTGGTTCGATTGAGCCCAGTAGGTTGCCGACACCAAGTACTTCGGCAGCATTGATTGTCACCGCTTTGAGGGCTTCCTCCCGACCCATACCATATGCAGCAGCAAAGCCCGCATTATAGGGCAGATTGCGTACGTTTTCTGCATTGTTAGTGCGAATGACGACTTTGACCCCTGCTTTCGACATGACCCCGGCGTTTTTGTACGCCGTGTCGTAGCGATCCGAACTTCTGCCCGGTCTGCTCAGTACAGGGCCGGTGATCACAGGGATACCTGCGGCAGCGATCGAGTCAGCCACACGCCATCCTTCGGTGACCCCGGTCAATACAGCATTTACATTATTCTTTTTGATCCATCCCAGTGCACTCAGGATGTCTTTTTTCTTATTCACTTCGATGTGCACCACGATATCTCCGCTAGTGGCTGGGGCGAGTGCTTCCATGGCCGGATTGTACCCGATGGCATTCTTCCCACCTTCTTTGTCGATGCGAGCATACAACACCGCCTCTTCCCATGTATCATTGAGCTTCTTCAATGCTTTTACCTCCGCTTTTTTGACATCCTCTTCACTACGGCTATCTCTGCGCCCGCGACGACCAGATGATGGGTAGTTCATGATGATCACGTTGTCACCCACGTGCATTTGGTCAGGTGTATATCCGTGCAGATTGATGATCGACGCCGTTCCTGGAAACAGTCCTCCGGTGGGCTTTGTCAATACCGTTGTCACACCGCTGACGCGGGTCACAGGGATGAGCACAGAATTTGGATTTACCGCAGTGAGTGCTTGCATATGTGGGGTGATATCTCCTACCTCATTGGCATCCCGGGTGAGTGAGATCGATCCGACCTCCTGCAATCCAAGCGTGGTGCCTGCATCGATCATGCCGGGGTAGACAATCAGACCGGAGCAGTCGATTGTAGTTGCATCTGATGGGATTTGCACTTTTCCGACGGCTGATATTTTTCCATCGCGAATCAAAACAGTCCCTTTGATGGTGCCGCCAGTGACAGTTTCGATAGTGGCATTTGTGAGGGCAAAAGCTCCGTCAACCGATTTGGCAATCTGCTGTCCGATCGCGTTGCCCGAAGTACAGAAGAAGAGTGCAATGATAAATAATCTGATCATGATGTTTCTCTTTTGGAATTAATGGTTGTGGACTTGCTCAAATTCCGTGTCTTGCAGACAATTGACTTCTGCTTCGGAGCCTTCGTAGAGCGCGGGAAACTTCTCTTCAGGATCGATACTGATCCGCATATCATCCGCATCGCCATCAATATCAAAGCGCACCACTCCATCGACAATCGTCATCTGCGGGATGGCATAGATAGAGAGCGGATGATGATTAAATATGGCGATGTCACCGTCCTTTCCCTCCTCAATCGACCCCACTCTTTCCTCGATGCCCAATTGCTTCGCCGGATTGATTGTGATTAAGGCAAGAGCCTCGTCGTCACTTAATCCACCGTACTTCTGCGTTTTTCCAGCCTCGTGATACAAATGGCGGATCAATTCTCCCGAGTCAGAATTTATTGAAGTCGTGACGCCATTTTTTGTAAGTATAGCCGCATTGTACGCAGTAGAATAATAGACCTCAAACTTATAATCCCACCAGTCTGCAAATACCGATGCGCTGGCACCAAACGCAGCGAGTTCGGGAGCGATCTTAAATCCTTCATTGACATGTTGGAAGCATATTTTTTCAACACCAAAATCCTTGAGCACATTCATCAGCATCATGATCTCGTCGGCGCGGTATGAATGGCAATGAATGAGGATGTCACCATTGAGGATGTCGACCATTGTCTGTAGGCGCAAGTCATACTTCGGTGGCACGGCATTTGCGTTTTCCCCATTGTAATTTTCCCATTTGTCCTGGTATTTTACAGCTTCCGAAAAGTAGTATCGAAAAACCTGTTCGACACCCATTCTTGTTTTTGGAATGATACCATTGTTCTCCCCGTGTACACGCATGGGATTCTCGCCGAGTGCAAATTTTATCGTACGCGGAGCCCCTTCCATTTTGTAATGATTCGGATTGTAGTCCCCCCAGCGGTGCTTGATCGTCTGACACTGGCCTCCGATCGCATTGGCCGATCCATGCATCGCATGTGAAGTCGTAACTCCTCCGGCAAGCGCACGGTATATTGATACATCAAGGGGATTGATGGCATCTCCTACGGCAACCATGGCCGTGTTTGGATCGGATGCTTCATTTACAACTTCCAACCCGATGTGTGAGTGGGCATCGATAATACCAGGCATCACATACATTCCTTCGGCATCGACTACTCTGGCATCACCGGCATCGAGATTGGCACCTATTTGGGAAATTTTCCCTTCTTCTATCAGCACATCGGTATTTTCCAACGTGCCGTTTGTGATTGTTATAACAGTCCCGTTTTTAATGAGAATGCTCCCCGTTTCCTGTGCTGCACTATACAAAAAAGTGGCACAGAGAAGGAGCGCGGATATTGTGATTCGATTGATTTTCATAACTCAGATTAATTAAGATTTTGGCAGACGCTCGCCTGTAATAGGAAATGTACCGGCTTCTCCTGCGGAAGCCTCACCGGTGAAAGAATCATCTTCTATCGTCAGTTCAAATTCAATGGTCAGTGATCCGCCATCTGCTTCCATATCCATGCTGAACGTCAAGACATTGCCCTCAACATCGATATCATACAGTACTGATTCGTCTTCTTCATCATCAGGATAGAGAGTGCCCTGAAAGTCACCATCATCACCCGTAATCGTGATTGTGCCGGCCTGCGCACCTCCCGGAGTTTCAACTTCAAATGACCAGTTGCCAACTATCCTGGCCGGCTTTTCAGATCCTCCGCTTGATTTCTTTTTGTCTTTCTTCTTTTTAATCTCGTACTCATAGAGGACCCCTTCGACGAAGACATATCGCACTTGCGATTTTTCAGCAAAATACCTTCCGGTCGAAATGACGAGATTGGCCATCTTGCCTGCTGTCACGGTCCCAATGTATTTGTCCACACCCAGCATCTTTGCAGGGACTGTGGTGAGGGCTGCAAGCACTGTATCAGGAGACAATCCGTTTTCGATCATCTTCCGCACATTGGCATGAAAGTCCTTTGATTTCATATTGAGCATGGAAAAGGATATCGGGACGCCAGCTTCAGCCAGTACGGTAGCCTGACTGTAATGTTGGAGAAGGCTCTCCTGACGGCGCTCT
>QMOR01000019.1 GCA_003648285.1 Bacteroidota bacterium | reverse complement strand
TATTCACAAGTTCGGTGAAATCACTATCGGCGACTATGAAAAATATACATCTATCGGCACCCCTGAAGCACCGACCGTTGATCGTACTACTCTAAACCTCGATCAACAGAAATTCTTCAACGTGCTTGTCGATAGTATTGATGAAATGCAGACTCAGCCGGACCTTATGAATGAAGTCATGAAGCGCGCTGCGTATGGTATCGGCCGCACTGTTGATGCTCACATCGCGTCTCTTTATACCGGGGCGACCGTGGTTTCTGACCTCGGCACCGCTGCGGTTCCTGTCGTTCCGGTTGTGACTGACATTTATCAGTATCTCACAATGGCCGCATTGAAACTCGATGAGGCTAACGTACCCGTGTCTGATCGCTTTATCGTGATGGACCCTGCAGGCGTTAAGCTCTTGAAAGACTCTGGCGAAATGCTCAGCGATACCCCTGCCGGTGATACCCTGCGGGCCTATGGTGTATTTAACGCACCCGGGCAGCTTCCCATGGGCTATAAAGGCCGGATTGCAAACTTTGATATCTTTATGTCAAATCAGACACCCGTCGATGACGTTGCCACGAGCGTATGGCTTGCCGGTCATCCTGATGGCATCGCGTTCGCTGACAGCTTCAATGAGATTAAGGGTTACGACCACCCCGAATACTTCGGTGATGCAGTGAAAGGCTTGTATGTTTACGGCGCCGTCGTGAATCAGCCTGACGCTATCGTACCGATTTACACCGCTCTGGCATAAAGGACACCGGCATGATTTGCACTGTATTCGAGGCAAAGCTGTCATACGGGCAGATTGATGGAACATCTATCAGTCAACCGGACGACAGTTATGATTTGACTCTTGGGTATTATGCCGGGTTCCGGTTGTTGGTGGAGGACGGTACTTCTTGGATATGCGAAGACGCTTCCGCCGCTGCAGCCGTATGGAATCAGGATGAATCTAAGGACGCGGAGATTTATGCCGGTTGTCGGGCCATGACTGAGCGGCTCATCATCTATTTGGATGATATGTTTCCAGCTCATGAAGGCCGGATGGCGTCCAGCGGCATAACATTCGATATCGGCGGGGTTGTAAACGATGATAATTCCGGGTTCGGGGTGTTCTATCCCGGGGATACTATTCAATTCTGTCAGACTGTACGTAACGATGGTTACTATGACGTAACTGAAGTTGCCCCCGGAGTGATGACAGTTACCCCAGAATTCCCAGTTACCGGGGCTGATGAGGGAACGGTGTACTTGTACGCAGCTTTCTTCCCTACCGCGCTCTCACAGGTTGCAGCGCGTATGGTGGCATATGATGTTTATTCGCGTTCTGATAACGGTATGTCTGGCGAGTCAATCGGCTCCTATTCATACACGAAGTCTCTAGTCGACGTTGCCGGGTTAGGGTATCCCACGGACGTGACAGCGGGATTAATGACTTTCAAAAGGCCAAAAATCCGATGAGGCCATCATGGTTTAATGATGTTTATTCACTTGAAAAAAAGAGCTATTCGGATCTATTCGGCACTGAGCCGTTTATTCCATCAGGAACGATCCGCGGGTTTATGCAGCCGATTACCGGGCGACTATCCAACGCGTCAGGAAAGACGGCGGGTGAGGCAGCTTATATGCTTTATACGCCGTTATCCTCCAACGTGGAACCGGGAGACAAGATAACCGGGCGGGATGGCAGAGCATGGATTGCGCAGTTCGTACAATCAGAAGGAATCGCCGGGACTAAAGACCATCAAGAGGTCACTGTTGAGCTGCTGCGATGAGTGTGAGACGGCATGTATATGTTAAACAATGGTGGACGCTGCCGGGAGTTGAAGCGCGCGCACTTGAGGCCGCTATAGCTCTCGGAGTTGATCGGGCGAAGGTTTACGCTCCGGTAGATACCGGGCGCCTGAAAGCCTCTATACGCAGAGAGAATAAAGACACGTTCGGATCTAGCGTCCGGTATGCTTATTATCAGGAGACCGGCCATACTTATACGTCATTTACTCCATTTCTTGAACCGGCATTAAAGGACGTTGCAGAGGCCATGCCTGGTATTTACAGGCGCGCGATATTGGGGATGAGATGAGTATAGCAAAAGAATTTCATACATGGGTCAATGAGCAGCCATGGGTTCCAGGCGTTGTAAATTTCAATATCGCAAGGCCGCAGAGCGCTGACCCGTGGTATGTAATGCAAGTTTCAGACGCGGTAAATGAATCAGTAACGTTATGCTCAAAGGGTGGAGAAATGACACTCGAGCTGCGGGCTTTCGGGTCCGAACGGTACAATACATATGAAGAGCTTGAGGCTTTACGCGAGGAAATAGAGGACAATCTTAGATACGCGCTTCCAAATTATAAGGTTTGGAAAGTGATGACCACCGGAACGGTTGCCCTTGGGACCGTTGAAGAATCAATAATAGAATATTCCTGTGATATCGTGATATCCTGGGAAGTGTAAGGAGCTAATTAAATGGATAAAAGATTAATCGGCAGCGATGGTTCACTATGGGCAGGGCAGTTCGGACCGAACCTGATTGCAGCGGAAATCCTGGAAGCAAACCGGAGCTATAAGATAGTCGCGATTGACGAGACCGCATCAATATTCCCCATCGGCGCAGAGGTCGGATATCTCTATGATGCTGCCGGTGCAGAAGAACTCGCAGCGGATGACATATGTCAGTTGTTTGAGGGTGATCAGCTTTGCGATTTGCAGTCGTGGTCACTCGATTTTAGCAAGGCAGAAAGTGATGTCACCGTAATGTGCGACAATTACAAGGTTTACCGCGCATCAAAATATGACGATATAACCGGCGGCCTTGAGGGCATTATGACCTCTGGGATCACCGACAGAGACGGACGGTTGATGAATCAGTTCGTGACTATCGTTGAACAGGCAGCGGGCGAAATGAATATATTCCCGAAAGAGGGATATGACATTTACGTACAGCTTTACACCGATATCTCAGAGGCTCCAGGAGAAACAACCGGGTACTATTTCCTTCCTATCGTTCTTACGGGCTTTTCAGCCTCAGCCGGTGGCGATGATGCACAGTCATTTTCAAGCCCTTTCCGCGCAGCTCCCAGTGATGTCGGAATCGTTTATTACAAGATAGCGAACGCATGAGAATTAAGGCATTAGAGGACTGGGATTACCTCCCGGAATTCGGCGGTAACCGTAAAGAGAAAAAAGAATATCAAACGGTTTACCGCTTCCGGGTGCTATCGGGTAAAGAGGATCTCAATCTGCGCAGGGACGGGAAGGATACATTCCCGGAGTCACTTGAACACGTCATTGTGTCGGTTGAGAATCCCCCGGTTATCGTTTCCCCATCGGGTAATGAGCGCGGTGTTACCACAGTCGAAATCTCGACGCTTCCGGAATTGAAAGGTTTATACCTTGAGTTATTACTTGAGTATGGCAATCATTCAAACCTGGACGCGAAATCGGAAAAGCCTTAAAGGTTGGTTTCTGGATTATTGTGTCTGGCTGGGCGAATAAGAAAGTTACCCCGGCACAGGTTGATAAGAAGATATTCATAGGGAAGCAAGCAGCCCCGGTAGCCGTGATAACGCGCGGGGAAATCAAGGGATATCTGACCGAGGAACTGACCGAGATGTATAGCGTATGGCAGAAGTTCAATAGCGGGTTCGGGCTTCCCTATTCTCAGAACTGGGGAGATTATCCCGATAGATTCACCGACATTCTTGGGCTGTTTAATTCAGCATGGGAAGAGGCGAAAAAATGAGAGTTGAAACACTAGAGGTTGAAGTTAAACAGACCGGTGCGACGCAAGCCGCTGCCGGTATGAAGAACCTCGCAGTACAGGCCACCGCGGCATTCGCTGCCTATAAAATCGGGGCCAGGATATTAAGCGATGTTTACAATGCCGTCGTTGACCAAGACACGGCGAATCGGAAACTTACCGCGTCAATAAAGGCATCAGGGCAAGAGGTACATACAACCTTTAAACGATTTGAAGAATTCGCAGCAGAGGTCCAGGGATTAACAGCGGTCGCGGACGATGTAACGTTGTCACTTCTCTCCCAGGCCACAGCTATGGGTCTCGATGCAGACGCAGCGGAAGAGGCTACAAAGGCCGCTATCGCGCTGAGTGACACGTTCGGGATTTCTCTTACCTCCGCGTTGAAGATGTCTTCAATGGCTGCCGTTGGTAATTATGAAATGTTATCTCGGCTTATTCCCGCGTTAAGAACTACCACAGACGAATCAGAGAAAGCCGCAATAGTTCAGGGCGTATTAAATGACGCATGGGAGATAGCCTCGCAGAACACAAGCACTCTTGAAGGCGCGGTTGATAACCTTAAAAACACGTATGGCGATTTGATAGAGGCAATCGTTAACGCATCGATAGATATGGAAGCAACAATTTCCATGATCAATAAGTTATCGACGGCGTTTACAGACCTCGCCTCCGATGAGCGATTAGGAAAGGCGATAAAAGCGCTTAGGATATTTAATGAATATGTCATGCTTGCAATTAATCCAACATGGAAA
The DNA here is from genome assembly GCA_003648285.1 of Bacteroidota bacterium. Taxonomy (GTDB): domain Bacteria; phylum Bacteroidota; class Bacteroidia; order Chitinophagales; family Saprospiraceae; genus B8-G4. The sequence continues at coordinate 12,545 of QMOR01000019.1, read as the reverse complement.
CTTGTGCAAGCTGTAAGATCATTATTCCAAACCGCAGAAGAGGTCGACCCATGGGCTGCTATGAATGCATGGGGAGCCGGTCAAACGAAGATCCTGCCAGAAGTCGCAGATGGTACAGAGACAGTAACCGAGACGATAGTTGAGCAAGAGAAAGCGGCCTCGGCACTTGTCAAAACGTATATTGATTTGGGCGATGCCTACGCCGATAACCTGATAGCGTATATTGAGTCACAGCAGCAGATCGCAGCGTATGAGCAAGCGGCGCACAATGAAACGATGCTCAGGATTGAGAAGGAAAAACAGGCGCGGATTGAAGCTGCGGAGATGATGTACGGGCAATTAAAGAGCATAGTGCAGCAGTATTATTCAAATGAGATCGCGGCAGCCGGTGACAATGAAGAGAAATTAGCAGAGATCCGCGAGAAACAATTCAAGGCGAATCAGGCTTTCGGGATCGCAGATACGATAATCAACACCGCGGCGTCGATAATGAAAGTACTCGCGCAAGGTGGTATCTTCGCCATTCCAATAGCGGCAGCAATGGGAGCCTTGGGAGCCGCGCAGATTGCAATGATAGCATCGGCAAAACCGTCATTCGCAGACGGCACTCCACCGGGAGGATATACAGTACCTCCAGGCTATAATGATGATTCATTCCCGGTATCCGCGAAGTCCGGTGAAACGGTGAACATTTCAAGAGCCGGTGAGAGCGGATCAGGAACACAGATTGTTATAATGCTTGACTCTCAAGTTCTGGCAAACGTGACGACCGACCTTATCGCGAATAGAAAAATAGTAATCAGGCAGGGGGATCTTGTGGCATGATCTTTTTATATAAACGAAATTTGCAAACGGCAACAGCGATTGCCTCACCTGATATTTCGCCGATATCTGAGGTCGCGAATCTGTACGATACAAGGCTCTCGACATACGCGTTATTTGCCCCGGCAGGTAACACGGTATCAATATCAATTCCATTCGATGAGGCGCTGCAGTTCGATACTATCGGCATCGGAGGCCATTCCTTCGGAGAGGGCACAACGATATCAATTAACGGGGGGGAGGCTTTCCCGGTACCGCGTAGGCACGCAGTGATCAACGTTGGTGCAGACTCTCAAACAGATATAAACATCCTTATCACTGACCCGACATTGATTGCAAGAATCCCCCGGTATATCGGGCGCCTTGAAATCGGCGAAGGATACAAGACCCCGGACATATCCGCGCAGATTAAACTTGACAACGTGAGTAATTCAGAGGCGATACTATCGGCCTCCCGGCAATCATACGGATACCGGAAAGCGCCTTACGCTAGATCATCATTTCAGTTTCCATACATTACGACAGACGAACGCCGGGTTATGGGGGAATTCTTCCAATACGTTGATGTCTTCGTTCCGTTCTTCGTCGGTATGGATGAGGACTGCATTGAAGTATTTGACAATTACGTTATCCTAGAGGAAACGCAGACGCTATCATTTCAATTATCTGAGGCGTTGCATTATACAAGTAGCATTACAGTATCGGAGGTTTTTTAATATGGGCGATTTAATGCCGGGAATTCCAAGTATTCCAGGCGATGAGACAACATGGACGTCATTCGTAGATCAATTCGAGACCTTAAAGAAAGGCGACATTCCGCTATCCCTGACCAACTGGGATTCATCGACCACCGTTCCTGCGATTGCAGCAGGGTCGGCCATTGAAGTTGCCGGGGCGGTCTTTAGGTATCCAAGCGAAGAGGCCTCCTCCCTTCCATCCGACTCGCCAGGGGTGCGATATTTCGTCATTACGGATACAGGAACTGCGTATTTTTCAGGGGCAGCTCCGGAATGGTCAGATGAATTAAACGGTTGGTATAACATAAGCACGGGGGCAAGATATACCGGGCACGTGATGGACTGGGACGGCGATGTAGCTTATACGAATAAGCGGGTGTTCACGGTGAGCGCTCCAGGTGGGGATTCCTTTACCGTTAACCCATCGGGAGATATCGCCGGGGTTAACGGGACTTTTACGGGAGATGTTTCCGGTGAGAACATCACAGCGCAAGAAGTTTTAACTTCGAGACGAATGAGTCTAAGCGGGATTCCAACAGCGCGTACTGTAAGCCTTGATAATGGAGAGTCCGTAGTCCTTCCGGTTGGGTCGTATTATTTAAGCGGCCCGTACCAAGAGCAAAAAGGCGGGCCTTCCTCTGGCCACGATTTCGCATATGAACTAAGGGTAGCCGGTGCATGGTTTTATGCATGCATTGTTTCGAGCCTCTCAAATAATGCTGGCACCTATGTTTTATCTGATGGCTTAAACAACCGGATTACAAAAATCGGCGGGGCTGGCGTAATTACGTTTAATTATATAGAGTTTGTATAAATGTCAAACCGGACGGTTTTATTATCCATAGATTATGAATCTCAGTTTGACCGTTTCGGTGACTACGGGCCTGGCATCTGGCAGACCACTATGAGTATGTCCTTAGAGGATAGAGCCGCGGCATTCTGGGAGGCTATGGGCGGCACGTGGTCTGCGGATCTTGAATCAGGAGAGGTACTTGTCGGTGGCGTTAAGGATAGAAACCACCTTTATCCGGAAGTCGATGAGCTTTCAGAGTTGTGGGAAGTGAGAAACGGATTTCACTATGATGAGGAAGCACAAATTTGCTATATCAAGTTTAGTGAATCAGCTCCGTGGTATACCGCAGAACTATTAGATTACGGCGAATCACTCCGGTTTATTGACGCTGCGCAATTTGACCCGGCGACAGGGCTGTCTAATCAGGCGCACATTGACGGCGTATTTGTCGAGCCTCGCGTTGTAACTGAATCATTTACATACCGGCAGACCGTCGCCCCGATAGACGATAATAGGATGTCGTTTGATGACTGCAGTATTACGCTCATTAACGCGGACGGGTTTCTCGATTCGCTGCGTGAACAGGCTATCGGCAGAACGATGAGAGTATATTATTCATCATTACCCGACCTGGAGGTTGCAGCCTCTTTATCAGATTTTAATCAGTCATTCGAGGGAAGAATCAAAACCGTTCGATTTGCCGGCGGAAACACCGTCACTGTAACAGGCGGCGATATCAGGGCATCATGGCAGCAAACCGTTAACTCTGAGCTGCTTACAATCGCGGAATTTCCGGATATGACACCAGACCTTGAAAGCCAATACAAGAATATTATTGTCGGACAAATATACCGGGCGCCTTGTGTTAACGTTTCAGCCGAGGGGAATAATAGAACGTGGAGCGTCAATTCAGTTATCAACGGTCAGGCGGCGATGCAAGCGCTTTACGATGGCGAACCTGATGAGTTTACTCCGGTTCAGCCGTCGCAATATACCTATGACCCCGTAACGGGCGTCGTCGTTTTAAGCCGCGACCCGAAAGGTGACTTACGCGCAGATATGCTCGGAGATCCGATAACATCCCCAGTCACAGGGCTTGAATCATTAAAGGCTGTTGACGTTGCCCTTGTCGGGCTGCGGTTATTCGCAAACCTGCCTTACATCGACTCATTCTGGTATAAGCCGGATATCGATATTATTTATGAGCGCTCCCCTGATGTCGGTATATTTATCGGACGTGAAGGAATCGTTCTAAAAGATTTCATTGACGTGATTCTAGCCTCGGCAAATACACGTGTATTCTTAAAATCAGTTGACGATAGTAACGGTGTTCCAAGAAGTAAGTTTTCAATGAGGGATTCATCAATAGAGGATTTCCAGACCGTCACAACGATCAACCCGAAAAACATGGTGACTCTACCGATGGCCTGGGGCTTCGATGAATCGGCTCACATGACATCAATCGGTGTGAAATATAACCCGCGGATCTATGACGATGCCTTTAAAATCCGCAGGGACGATTCGCTATTTGAACTGGCATACAGTAACACGCCGATTATCTCAGAGTATGATTACCGAACATATTGCACAGATGAGGACGCGATTAAAGAGCTCGCATTGCAGCGGTATACTCAAGGCGCGACAGTCCCTTATCGATTGCGCGGGGTATCAGCCGAGGAGCTTGATTTTACGCTACTCGACTATGTGCGCTATATTCACGTAAGGTCCGGAGGAGAGCGGATTCTCCCCCCTGCTATATGGCAAGTGACAGAGATAGACATTATTAATAGATCGTTTGAATTAACGTTTAATCAATTTTACGTAGCAAAGGAAGTCGAAATGCAAATAGGTGAGGTTACATGGTGGCCAGGAGCCGGGGTAATTCCTGAGAGCAAGTTGATTTGTAACGGGGCACTCTATAACCCTGCGGATTACCCTGATTTATTCACGGTATTAGGGATTACTTGGGGCGGTGATGGCGCGGCAACGTTCGGTGTGCCGAATATGCAAGGGGCTTTCCCAGGCGCGATAGGGGTACAAGGCGCTCACGGTGACGTGGCTTGGGCGATAGGCGACTTTATAGAGGATGAAAATAAATCTCATACCCATATACAAGACGCACATGTCCATAGCATGCCGGAACATAAGCATAACGCCGGGTCTAACAACCTCCATGACGCAAACAATGTTTATGGTAGTGCGACTGTTTCTAATATAGGTACATACACTTCAAATAATACCGCTGATACTAATGGATTCCCCTATACGGCCACTGATAACCCAGGTAACACAATAGAAAAAGCAGCGACAAACCAAGAGACCGGCGGCGCCGAGACTCGACCTGCAGCAGCTATGGGGCAATGGATAATTCAGGCATGAGGCACAATAGATGGCGCGGAACGGTGGCCATTTATATTATTATCGGCGTCCTCTGCCTGACCGCGTGTATTTCGATAGCCATTTCAGACGGGGGTTCTTCGCCGAATAATATTGACCAACCCGATTTCGATAAAGATAAAGATGTATATATAGGAGATAATGATAATGACTAAAAAAGAGCAGAAAATAACAGACCTCGCAGTTACCGCCATGAAAACTATCATGAGCCTTGCAAGGAAACCGATAGTTACCCGGAAAGGGGCTGCCATAATAACCGTATTCCTGGCAAACGTTGACGATATACCGAGCGCGCGGAAGAAAACAGACGATTAATTAACCATTCATTTACTTAAAATATCTCTTTACATAATCCACTATATGGTATACCTTGTCTATCAAGGAGTACATATGAGTACAATACGTGTAATGGTTTCCGTCGACAGGGAGGCGCTTGATATCATCCGCCCGATGCTGACCAGGGAGGGTATGTCTTTATCCTCATTCACTCGAAAGACGATTCAGGATTACATCGACGCGCACAAGGTGAAGCAGTCGGTCTTGAAAATTGATGAGCTTGAGGCAATTCGATGAGAGCTGTTGAGGCATTACTTGCAGCAGAGGAGTGCCCGCTATCGGTTGAAGAGACCGCAGAGCTTTCGTACCAGCTTGAACAGTTGTTTGAGCAGTTCGACAGAGCGCTCAGTATGGAAAAGCGTAACAAGATACTTGATGAGTGCATCGCGCTCAAGTACAGGATGGGGGAAGAGTTTTGAACGATATCGAAGTGATAGCGGAAGACAAGAATGATCTGCTTATGGTTAAGGTGATTGAGTCGGGGAACATCGACGCGCTTGAGAGGTTCATAGCCTTGAGAGAACGCGAGGACTCCAGGCAGAACTCACTAGAGTTTGACAAGCACTTCTCTGCGATGCAATCGGAATTTGGAGCGGTTGAACGATCCAAGAAGGGTTATGGGTATTCCTACGCTCCACTTGAAGAGCTGCAGCGGGCTTATAACCCGGTGATATTCAAGCATGGGTTTTCCTATTCATGGAATGAAGAGGCGATTGAGAGCGGTAAGCGCTGCGCTATGACCATTTCAGGATACGGATCTAGCCGTTCAAACAGCTTTGATATCCCGCCATTGACCGGCACTAAGCAGATGAACCCGGTACAGATCGCAGGCGCTATGAGTACTTACGGCAGGCGTTATTCGTTTATATCAGGCTTCGGGGTGATTATCGCGGATGAAGACGCCGACGCGGTACCAGAGGAACCGATCACAGACGTGTCTGAGCGCGTCCAGAAACTTAAAGCATGTAAGGACTTAAAAGAGCTGATGAAGGCCTGGACGGAGATATACCCGACAGTCGCGGGCGATGCTCGGGCCATCGGGATACTCTCTGCGGTTAAGGATCAGCTCAAAGGTGAACTCAAATGAGTGAATCACTTCAAACTACGGCCGCGTGGCATGAAAACAGGCTCGGCAAGGTAACCGCTTCCAGGGTGTTCGATATCATGCCGACAAAGACAGGGAAGAACCCGGCCACACGAAAGAAATACATGCTTGAATTACTCGCAGAACGTATCACCGGTGTCGAGCTTGATAACTATGTTTCTAAGGCTATGGAATGGGGAACTCAGACCGAACCGCTTGCCAGATCCGCATATGAGGCCTGGACAGGGAACATCGTAACAGAGGTCGGGTTTATCAACCATCCATCGATACCATCGTTCGGCGCCTCGCCTGATGGGCTTGTCGGTGAGGATGGGGGTATTGAGATTAAATGCCCCACCCAAACAACCCACCTGGAAGTGATGAGTGCTGGCAAGATCAACCCGCGTTACATTTATCAGATGCAAACAGGGATGATGTGTACGGGCCGTGAATTCTGGGATTATGTGGATTACGACCCGCGTATGCCTGAATTTGCAATGTATTACTGCATCAGGATTAAGGCTGTGCCTCTGATGTTTCAACAGATTGAGATTGAGGTGCGGCTATTCATCGAAGAACTAGACGTGATGGAAGCGGAAATAAGGAGTAAAAAGTGACAGTTTCAGATTTGGATTTCGTTGAAGAAAAACTACTAGATGGGAATGTATGCTGGCGCGCCAAATTTGACGATTGCCAGTTCACAATCCTTGATCGAATGACGGGGTTTGGAAACGGGATTCGCGACACAGAAACCGGATACAGAGATAAAGATAATCTCTTCTGGTTGGTTTCTGGAATGTTTGATATAAGGGATTACCCCGACTTAACAACCGAGGAAGCCGTCGCCAAAGTGATGGAATTGGCAAATACTTGCAAGGGAATATGAAGTGAATCAAATAAAATGGAAGCGGAAATAAGGAGTAAAGAATGACAAAAGAAGAAATCTTAAAGAATTATACAGGCGAAAAGATGACCCCAGGCAAGGCGATGCGTGCATATTGTCTCGATTGCTGCGCAGGTAGCCGTAAGGAAATAAAGTTGTGTCCGTCTACGGACTGCTCCCTGTACCCTTTTAGGCTAGGAAAAAATCCCTACCTGTCCCGGCCTGTAAATAATGAGCAGAGAGAGGCATTAAGAATGAGGCTTGCAAAGATGCGCGAGTCAAAGGATGTAAAAGTATGAGAACCATCCGCTGGTACCTGTACCGGTTAGGCGTTTCAACGCGAGAGAAGGGAGAGCGCACGGGTAAAGTGTGGATGATCCGGTTCGGGTACTTCCTGATGGGGAGAGTCTACTAATGGCTAAGTCACCGAGATTAAGGGCACGGGCTACCGCCTGGGGATGGTTTTCAAAGTATATCAGGGTGCGCGACTTCATGGCTGACACCGGGGACTTAAAAGAGGGGCACTGTATTACCTGCGGCAAGACTCTGCGCTTTGAGAACGCCGATTGTGGTCACTTCATCCCAGGAAGAGCCGACTCTGTGCTGTTTAATGAGCGTAACTCGCATGCCCAGTGTGTCCCTTGTAACCGATTTAAGCAGGGCAAGTGGATTGAGTATGAGAAAGCCATCATAGACCGCTACGGACAAGCCGAAGTCGACAGGCTAAAGGATCTGTACTATATCAAGATTTCCTACACGGAAGCTGAGTACAGGAACATAGCGGACATGTACCGCGCGAAATTCAAGGATATTTGCAATGGGTAAATGTAGCGTTGACGGATGCGAGAGGATTAGAAAGGCAAAAGGGTTCTGTTCTATGCACTACCACCGATATGCAAGGCATGGAGACGCGGCAACGTTAAAAAGGGAGCCTAATAACGGATGGGAAAGTCCAGAATATAGAGTCTGGGCACATATAAAACAACGGTGCTTGAACGAGAAGAGCAAGCGGTATCAAGACTATGGAGGAAGAGGTATCTCTATTTGCGATAGATGGAAGGATAGTTTTAATGCTTTCTGTGAGGATATGGGGAAAAAACCTTTCTCCGCGGCACAGATAGACAGGATTGACAATGATGGGAACTACAACCCTGCGAATTGCAGATGGACAACGAACGTGGTAAACGCGAGGAACAAAAGGAACACAAAGCTGACAGCTCCAATTGTATCGATAATAAGAGAGCTTTATTCAAGGGATATTCGATGCGTCGATATCGCAAAGTGGTTCGGACTTAATCAAGATCATACATGGCTAGTTGTCCACGGTAAATCATGGAGGAATATATAATGAGCAAAAAATTATGGGAAGTAGTAGCCAAAACAGGCAGCTATCAGAAAGACGGTGAGACGAAGAACCGGTATTTGAACATCGGAAGCATCATGGAAGGCGAACACGGGCCATATATGATCATGGAGCGGACGTTCAATCCCGCCGGATTGCCAAATCCAGAGGACCGCTCTAGCTTGATCTTGAGCTTGTTCAAACCGAAGGAGAAAGACGGTGCTTCGCGTAGCCCTGGGGATGCTTTCGGGAATGAGGTAATGGCGTCAAGGGGTGGCGGTAACGTCCCTTTCTGATATAATGCTTATAGGTTCTAGCCGTTCACCCCGGCGACAGAAGTATTAACGACGTGGCCGGTTTGGCTATGGGTGGAATTCAGCTTTCGTTGAGGCTGTTTTCCGGGTGAACCCATAGCTAAGCCGGTCTTTTTTTTGGAGCAATTATGGAAAAAAGAGCTTTGAGGATGTTTTTAGGTGATTTTGAAATTGGCTTAAAATCTATGACAAAGGAAGATCTTGGGGAATTGTTTTTATTCATAATGGATTTCCATCTACACGGTGATGAAAACGGAATAAAAGAGTCCCTGCAGCCGACGTGGTTTATGCTTAGAGAACATATCCGAAGGCAACAAGCCTATTCAGCCGGACAATCAGAATACGGGAAGCAAGGGGGAAGACCTAGTAAAGGGTTGGAAAGGGTTGATAAGGGTTCTAAAGGGTTGGAAAGCTCGGAGTCGTATTCGGAATCGAAGTCGAAGTCGAATATAAAAAAGAATATAAAGAAAAAAGAGAAGAAGTTTGAACCTCCATCTATTGAATCCGTTACTAAGTACGCAGATTCAAGATATGTAAATTTCGGATCAAGGGTCTTCTTTGATTACTACGAAGCCTCAGAATGGATTGACAGTATAGGGAACCCGGTGAAGAGCTGGAAAGGAAAGGTCATCACCTGGGCTAAAAGAGATGGGGTTAAAATACTACCGCCGGTGGAGTCTGCGAGGTTATACGACGGGCAGTGTGTAAGCTGCGGAAGCATGACAGAGATCGATTCGATAAATAGAACTTGCAAGAAATGCAAAGGACTGTAAATGGAAAATAAAAAACCAACGTTTGAAGAGCTAAAAGATATCTACGACATTGTAGTCGATGAGCATCTGGATGAATATTTTGCATGGCGGGTGATGTTTCCCGGCTTACACGCGTTCGGGGCTGAAACCGAGGAAGCAATGAAACACCTTATAACTTACGGAAGGCATATCTGCGGGATGATTGAAGTCGTAAAGCCTGGGGAAGGCGCGAAAAGGAATGAGGAATTAGATGATATCGCAAAAAACTTGTGAGCTAGCCGTTGCCGGGATGATACTGAGGAACATTGAAATTCTTTATTCGTTTGACGTTGATACTCTCTACCTCCGGACATCGGAGCTTAAAGGCATAATCAAAACGATAAAGAAATTGACAGATGCCGGAACCGTCATAAGGCTGCGGTCAATAGGCGACGCTTGCGAAACGGTGAGTTATGAGAGCATCCGGGATCTTAAACGAAACGCGCCAGAGGAAGCGTTATTTGAAGACTATGTAAAGTTTATCAAGACGCATATCAAGACCGATGAATATATAAACTGCTTCAACGACGCTATCTTTTCGCTTGAGAACGAAGGCGACCCCGATATTGTAAGCGCAGAGACCGCGTTACGGATCTCTGCGTTTATGGAAGAAACGCCAGGCCGTGAAATGACATATGGACAAGTGTTTAAAGATGCCATGGACCGATTTGAGTTAAGGTCAACGACACCGGCGCTCCAGGGGATAAAAACAGGGTATGAGAATCTTGACTTCCTGATAGGCGGATTAAAGGCTGGAAGGTTGTACTATATAGGGGCAAGACCGTCGGCAGGGAAAACCGCTCTCATGCTGAATATCGCTGTGAATATGGTTAATACCGAGATCCCGTTCGGGCTGATTTCAATAGAGTCACTAATAGAAGAGCTTGGAGACCGGTATATTTCGATAGTAACCGGGATATCTGCCGATTTCGTTTCATCCGGGGAGGTTCCCAAATCGGCTCCGGTTCCAGTACTTCCAACATACGAAGAAAACCTACACGTCCAGATGCCACACGCGACAATCGGCGATATTGAGATTGAGATAATGAAAATGAAAACGAAAGGCCCGTTGAAGGTAATTTTCATTGATTATATTCAGCTCATTTCAGGTGGATCATTCCGGGTGAGAGCCGATGAGGTCTCGCATGTTTCAAGGTCACTAAAGAAAATGGCGCTCAGGCATGGCGTTGCAATCGTTGCCCTGGCGCAGCTCAACCGGCAATCAGACGGAAAGCGCGGAGAAATGGGGTCATTCGCTGAATCTTCTTCACTCGAAAAGGACGCCGATGTCATGATCACAATAGATCACGATGGAGAACACTCATATTTCAACGTGGTAAAGGCTCGCGACGGGAAAACAGGCAACGTAAAGGTTGTTTTCCACCGGGAGAAATTGAAATTCACAGAGAATCTTAATCAGGGTGGCGCTAGATGATGCTATCACTATGGACCGATAACAATAGGTTATTAGCTCCAATTATGATCATAGTCGCAACCGCGATCATCTCATTCGCTCTCGCACTAGGAGCTATGCTCATGACACGCAAGAGGTTTTACATGAAAAGTATCGATGAGCACTCGAAAGGGGAGCTACGGTACCTTCACGCGCAAATCAAGCAGTATGAGGACGATATACGGCTACTGAATGACAGAATTATATCGATGAAACAAAAGATAGCCGCGATTACCCTATTTCTTGGGAAAGCGGTACATGAGGCGGGGGTGAACGATTGAGCATAGCGCAAGACATCCATAACCAGTGGATACACGGGCCGCAGTATGACGATACTCCAGAGCAAGAGGACAAGGTTGAACGCGAGATAGAGGAAGAGGATCTAGATTATGATGAGGCAACGCGCATGTATGAGCGCAACCTGGAGAGGGAATAATGCTAAACGAAATTAGAGGACAGAATTTATTTGACCGGCATTCAGTTAATCATATGGACCCCGGAACCGGAAAACGGCTCAAGGGTAGATCGTGCGTATCAATGCAGCAGCTCGATGATAAAGTTGACACAATGTTAGAGGAACCTTCATGGATGGCTGATTTCCAGGCGATGAGGAAAAGGCGGGAAGGGTGAGAATTTTAATAGCCTGTGAATTCTCTGGAATAGTGCGCGATGCCTTTATAAGAGAGGGACATGACGCGATAAGTTGCGACCTGTTGCCGACAGAGCGAGCAGGGCCACATTATCGAGGTGACGTGATGGATATCATTAATGACGGATTTGATATGATGATAGGGCATCCGCCATGCACCTACCTATCTTATGCCGGTACTCGACATTGGAATGCTCCAGGAAGATGTAAGAACAGGCTTGAGGCGTTAGAATTCTTCAGGTTGCTATGGGAATCCCCGATTGATAAAATATGCCTTGAGAATCCCAAAGGTTGCGCAAGTCCGACTATTTCAAAGTACACACAAGAGATTCAGCCGTACTACTTTGGGGATAACGACATTAAGACAACGTGGTTATGGCTTAAAAACTTGCCGCAGTTAATGCACTTTGAGACAGATGACTTATTTGTAGAGAAGACGCATGCGCCGAAACCACTACCAGAATATATTGATAGTAACGGGAAACCCCGGTATTTCACTGAAGCAATGAAAGGGAAGGACAGACAGAAAGCACGGGCAAAGACGTTCCCAGGGATTGCGGCCGCAATGGCTTCCCAGTGGGGTAGCGCATGAAAACCACAATAGTCGTACTTACGCTTGCGCTTATCGCGTTAGCCTTCACCCTTAATGGCGCACGAAAGGAAATTTACCTGTTGGAGGATGCCTTAACTATGGCCATGATGAGGGCGAATCAATGGGAAGCTGCAGCGGAAGCGCTTGAACTGGACGCGTTAGACTAGCACAATATCGTCATATGCCCCCGTTCACGCGGGGGTTTTTCTTATTCCATAGCCTCTGGCCTATTCAGGTAACTTCATATCGCACTACGTACGCTTGTCATACTACAAACATTCCATCAGACAGCTCACTATCGGACACGCTCGCGGCAACCGGCAGGAATAACTCAACGCGCTGGATTACTGCC